>NZ_JBAWFH010000174.1:0-1728 GCF_049591685.1 Rhodococcus sp. (in: high G+C Gram-positive bacteria)
GAGTTCGACGCGATCGCCGGTGTTCGATTCCACCCGGGCGGCCAGCGCCTCGACCGTCGACGCCTCGAACAACTCGCGCACCGGAACCCGAGAGTCGAGGGCGGCGCCGAGCCTCGATACCAATTGCGTTGCGACGAGCGAATTTCCGCCCAGCGCGAAGAAGTCGTCGCCCCGTCCGACTCGCTCGATCCCGAGCACCTCGCCGAAGATGCCTGCGACAATTTCCTCGATCGGGGTGGACGGAGCCCTGAACTCGGCGGTCTCGAACTCGGGGGCGGGCAGCGCTTTGCGATCGAGCTTGCCCGAGGTGTTGAGCGGGAACTCGTCCAGCGAGACAATTGCGCTGGGAATCATGTAGCGCGGCAACGTTTCCGAAAGCGCTGCGCGCAGTTCGGCGACATCGATGTCGGTTGCCGAGGACCCTGCGGGCACGACGTACCCGACAAGTTGATCGCCTGCGTCAGTGGACACGACCGCGACGGCCGACAAGCCGACCGACGGCTGGGCTGCCAAAGCGGTCTCGATTTCGCCCAGCTCGATACGTTGTCCACGGAACTTGACCTGGAAGTCGGTGCGGCCGATGTAGTCCAGGCGGCCGTCTGCACGCAGAGTGACGAGGTCCCCGGTGCGGTACATCCGACTGCTCGCGGCAGTCTCCCCACCCGACGAGCCACCACCGGCGAACGGGTTGGCAACGAATCGGTCTGCGGTCAGGTCGACTCGTCCGCGGTAGCCACGTGCGAGTTGCACTCCGGCCAGGTACAGCTCGCCGGGGACACCGACGGGAACCGGCTGCAACCGTGAATCGAGCACGTACACCGCGGAGTTCCATTCGGGCCGGCCGATGGTGACTGCCGAGCCCGCTGCCGTGTCGGTGACGTCGGCGTAGGTGATGGACACAGCGGCTTCGGTCGGGCCGTAGAGGTTGCGCACGCGCGCGTCGGAGACCCGAGCGAAATCACGGACGGCTTCCCCCGGGAGTGCCTCGCCGATCACGAAGATCTGCTCGAGGGTACGGAGGGATTCCCGCCGGACGACGGCAGCGAAGACCGACAGCATCGTCGGCACGAAGTCGGTGACGGTGACGGATCGTTGTGCGATGACCTCGGCGAGATAACCCGGGTCGCGGTGGCCGTCCGGAGTGGCCAGCACCAGGGTGGCCCCGACCCGCAGCGGCAGGAAGAAGCCCCACAGTGACACATCGAACGTCGTGGCCGTCTTCTGTAGGTAGACGTCCTTCGAGGTGAGCCCGTACTCGACCTGCATCCACTCCATCTGATTGACGATCGCGCGGTGGGAGACGGCCACGCCCTTGGGCTTGCCCGTTGACCCGGAGGTGAAGATGACGTAGGCCAGAGAATCGGGAGATGCAGCGACCCGCGGCGAATCGGTGACGCCCGCAGCGGACTGTTCGGCGCGCACATCGAGAACTGGAACGGAACCGGGAGCGGTGAACTCGTCCTCCGACCGCGTCAGTACGCAGATGGGATTTGCGGCGTCGAGAATGTAGCCGACGCGTTCCGTCGGATGGTCCGGGTCGATGGGAACGAACCCCGCTCCCGAGCGGAGCACCGCATACATGCCCACGACGAGATCGATCGATCTCCGCATGGCGAGTGCGACGAGAGCGTCGGGACCCGCACCCACGGTGGTGAGCGCTGCGGCAAGCCCGTCGACCCGCTGCGCGAACTCACCGTAGGTCAGCGATCGATCCTCGTAGACCAGCGC
>NZ_JBAWFH010000175.1:0-6302 GCF_049591685.1 Rhodococcus sp. (in: high G+C Gram-positive bacteria)
ATTATCGACCGCGGTTCCGCAAGAGCGAGCAGCAGAAGGCGGTCGAGCAGCTCGGTGTCGTGGCGGAGGTCGACGGAATCCCGGTCACGACGGCCACCGCGGCCCGGCTGGTCACCGAACACGTTCGTGCGCTCGACATCGTCGATACCGCGTCCGTCTTGTTGACGGATCTGTCCATCACCGTCTCGACCGAGGGTTCGCGTTCTCGACGGGTCAACGACCTACAGCTCGTGGCAAGCAAATTGACACAGGTCGCAGGCGTCCTGCATTCGCGAGACGCGCTCGTCGAACGCCTGTACGCGGTGTCGCCGTCGGCGCCGTGGATTCGAAGTCTGGCCGACGCAGCACAATTCGCCGGCGCGGCCGGCGCGATCGCCACCCGCATCGACGCCGACGTTGCGCGGGCCGAGATCGACCGAGTTCTGTATTCCGTTGCTGCACAGATCGACAGCGGCCCGTCGCCGGAGGGCACAGCGTTGGTGACGGCACTGAGCCACGCCGCCGAAGACGAGGTCGTCCTGGCGTGCGAGAACTACCTGGCCGCATGCCAGGAGCGCAGGGATCAGCGGGAGCAGGACGACCTGGCGACGGCTCTGTCCGAGGCGGCCCCCGCGTTGTACGAGTTGGTGGTTGCCACAGCAGCCGAAACGGACTGGGACGAGCTCAGTTGGCAGATGTCCAAGGCCTGGGCGTGGCGCCGTGCCGAGGAGTGGATCCACCGTGTCCTGAACACCTCCGGTGAGGAGCACCGCCTCGAAGCCGAAACCAACTCTGCAGAAGCGGATCTCGCGTACCTCACGGCGAAGCTCGGTGCTGCGATGGCGTGGCGAGATTGTCTGGAACGAATGACCGCGGTGGAAGTGCGGGCGCTGCAGACGTATCGCGAGCACGTCTCGGCCATCGGCGCGGGTGCAGGCAAGTATGCAGAAACGTTCCGGAGCGCCGCACGTTCGGCGATGCGCGACGCGCAGAGCGCGGTGCCTGCGTGGGTCATGCCGCTCCAGCAGGTACTGGCGTCGGTACCGCCGATGGCGAACAGTTTCGATGTCGTCATCGTCGACGAGGCAAGTCAGGCCGACATCACCAGTCTTTTCCTCCTGTATCTCGCGCCCAGAGTCATCGTCGTCGGCGACGACCGGCAGTGCGCACCGGCGGACGTGCCGCAGTCGGGGACGCTCGAGAATGTGTTCGACAGGCTCGACCTACACCTTCCGGACTTGCCCGAACACGTCCGAGCCACTCTCACTCCGCGGTCTTCTCTGTTCTCGATGCTTCGCACCCGTTTCGGTCAGGTCGTTCGGCTGCGCGAGCACTTCAGATCGATGCCCGAGATCATCAACTGGTCGAGTCAGCAGTTCTACGGCGACTCACCGCTCATCCCGGTTCGCCAATTCGGCGCCGACCGCCTGCCACCTCTGCGTCATTCCTACGTACCCGACGCCACGGTCGCCGGTAAGGGACCGACGTTGGTCAACCGGGCGGAAGCGTTGGCGATCGTCGGGCAGATCGTCAAGTGTCTGGCCGATCCGCGCTACGCGGGCAAGACGTTCGGCGTCGTCGTGCTGCAGGGCACGGCTCAGGTCGAAGAGATCCGCAACGAGCTGATCGAACGTATCGGTATCGATCAGTGGGAGGACCGCCGCCTCAGGGTCGGCACGCCACCGGACTTCCAGGGCGACGAACGCAGTGTCGTCTTCCTGTCGATGGTCGTCGCACCCGGTCAGCCGTTCGTCGCGCTGACTGCGAATCAGTTCAAGCGCCGGTTCAACGTGGCCGCGTCCCGCGCGCAGGACCAACTGTGGCTGTTCCACTCGGTGACGGTCGACCGGCTCAAACGTGCAGATCTGCGAAACTCGCTGCTCACCTACATGACCTCGACGTCACCTGCCCCCGCCGCTCCGATGCCGGTCGGGGTGTCCCGTGACGTTCGGCACGAGGGCTTCGCGAGCCTGTTCGAGCAGCAGATTTTTCTCGATCTGCAGGAGCGCGGCTATCACGTCAATCCTGGTGTCGAGATCAACAATCGACGCATCGACCTCGTCGTGACCGGCTCGGCCTCCAGGCTTGCCGTGGAGTGCGACGGCGACACCGTCACGTGGAGCCCGGAGCGGTTGGCGGCCGACCTGCGGCGCGAGCAGGAGCTCGAGCGGTGCGGGTGGACGTTCTGGCGGGTGCGCGAATCCGCGTATCACCTCGATCCGGACGCGGCGATGTCGAGTCTGTGGGCGACGCTGTCGGCGGCGGGTATCGAGCCCGATTCGGTAGCCGTGGATTCCGCACCGACACTGCTCACCGAATGGACACCGATCGACCTCGAGCCGACGCCCAACGGTTCCGAGCCCGACAGTTTCGAGCACACCGGTTTCGAGCACACCGGTTCCGAGCACACCGGTTCCGAGCACCCTGCCCCGGTGCCTCCCGCCGACGCCGACGCCGATGTGTGGACGATGCCGGGCGGCACGTCCGATTTCTCGTTCGTGGCAAAAGAACTCCCGCGGAACGGTTTACACGACGGCGACGTCGACAACCGGCGCTGACGCCCTGGCTGCAGGTATCGAAGTGTCGTGGTGCGCTAGTTTGGAAGTCGACCTGTTTCCACGCCTGAGGAGCAATGCATGTCGAGAATCGCCGTATTCGGTGGCCACGGACAAGTCGCGCTTCGTCTCGCGCCGATGCTGGTGGCCCGGGGCCACGAGGTCGGATCGATCGTACGAAATCCTGCGCACGTCGACGACATAGTGAACGCCGGAGCCACCCCGATCGTGGCCGACATCGAGTACCTCGATGTGGAGAAGATCGCCGCTCTCGTGGAGGGTTGCGACGCCGTCGTCTGGTCCGCGGGAGCGGGCGGTGGAGATCCCGATCGGACGTATGCCGTCGACCGTGACGCCGCGATCAGGTCGATGGACGCCGCGGGCCGAGCGGGTATCGGGCGCTACGTGATGGTGTCGTACTTCGGGGCAGGCCGGGGTCACGGCGTCGACGAGAGCAACTCCTTCTTCGCGTACGCAGACGCGAAAGCCACCGCCGACGAGTACCTGAGATCCACGTCGCTGTCCTGGACGATCCTCGGGCCGAGCGCGTTGATCTCCGACGCAGGCACCGGGTCGATCTCGACGCGAGAGAACGGTGCCACCGGGTCGTCGGTGACGCGAGACGATGTCGCTGCAGTCGTCGCTGCAGTCGTCGATACGCCGTCGACCATCGGTCGGTTCATCGAATTCGACAACGGCACCACCCGGATCGCCGACGCGATCGCGTAGGGCCGTCGATGACTGAGCAGGCGCCACCGGACACCGAACGTTCGTCCACTGCACGAGCCCCTGGTGCGACTCGTCGGCGGCTGCTGAGGACGGCAACGGTAGTTCTCGTCGTCGGTCTGCTGTTCGGGGTTCCGCTCTGGACGGTGTTCTTCGCCGGCGCCGACTGGCCGGTGGCTGTGCGGCTGGCAGGGTGTGCCTTGATCGTGATCGCCGCGCTTGCGTTGCCGGTGACCATGGCGGCAGGTCATGCGGGTGGACGTGACGGCGCGGCACGCATAGGGGACACCCTTCTCGGGGTGGTGTGGATCGCGTTCGTCTGGAGCGTGCTCGGTGCGCTCGCCGAGCTCGTTCTCCTCGTTGTCGGAGTCGAAGACCCGCTCCGTTCGCGGGTCGTCGCAGTCTCCGTGGTCGTAATCGTTGTCGTGCTGTGTGTTTGGGGTAACCGTGAAGCCATGCGCGTTCCGCGGGTGGTGGAGCGGGAAGTGGTGCTGCCGCGTCTCGGCGCTGATCTGGACGGCACGCGCCTCGTTCTGATCACCGATACGCATTACGGGCCGTTCGACCGCACGGGGTGGTCGGCGAAGGTGGTCGAGGTGGTCAACGAGCTCGACGCGGATATCGTCGCCCACGTCGGGGATATCGCCGACGGATCGGTGGAAAAACGAGCTCGGCAGGTAGCGCCGCTGCGCGATGTGCGAGCCCGGCTGGCGCGGGTCTACGTCACCGGCAACCATGAGTACTTCGGCGAAGCTCAGGCCTGGCTCGATCACATGGAGTCCATCGGGTGGTCGTCGCTGCACAACCGGCGAACGACGGTGCGGCGGGGCGCCGTCGAGCTCTTCGTCGCCGGTGTCGACGATCGCACTGCCGCGGCGTCGGGCACGGCCGGCCACGGTGCGGATTTGGATCGGGCTCTCGACGGCGCGGATGCTGCCGCGCCTGTCCTTCTGCTCGCGCATCAGCCGAAACAGATCGACGAGGCTGTTCTGCGCGATGTCGACCTGCAGGTGTCGGGGCACACGCATGGCGGACAGATCTGGCCGTTCGAATATCTGGTCCGCCTGGATCAGCCAACCGTTCACGGCCTGAGTCGTCACGGAGCCCGCACGCAGCTGTACACCTCGCGTGGAACGGGCTATTGGGGACCACCGTTCCGCGTGTTCGCGCCCAGTGAGATCACGGTATTGACGCTTCGATCGGCGCGAGGCCGCTAGTCGGGCGCTCCGATATTGAGCTCGTCGGGGTGGGCGCCGACGCGGACGCCGTCGTCCAGGGTCGCGATGCGACTCAGGTCGTCAGCCGACAGTTCGAAGTCGAACACCTCGATGTTCTGTGAAATGCGCTCCGAGTGAACGGATTTCGGTATGACGATCAACCCGTTCTGCAGATGCCAGCGGATGAGTACCTGCGCGGCGGACTTGGCGTGACGCTCGCCGATCGACGTGATGACCTCGTCGGTGAGAAGCGTGTTGGGCTTGGATTGCTTGCCCCATCCGGAATTGTGGGTGCCGCCGAGTGGACTCCACGATTCGACGGCGATGCCGTGCCGTGCGGCTGCCTCGCGGATAGCGTGCTGGGGCAGATGCGGGTGAAGCTCGACCTGATCCACCGCCGGGAGCAATCCGCCGCGGTCGACGAGCAACTGCAGGTGCCTGGGTTCGAAGTTGCAGACGCCGACCGCCTTGGCCTTGCCGCTTTCCGCGATCTTCTCGAGCGCATCCCACGTGCGGAGCAGCCGTTCGTCGTCCTGTAGCGGCCAGTGAACGAGATACAGGTCCACGTACTCGAGGCCGAGCTTGCCGAGACTGACGTCGAATGCCTTCAGCGCGGGCTCGTAACCCTGGTCGGCGTTCCACAGCTTGGTGGTGACGAAGATGTCCTCCCGCGGAACGGACGACGCCGCGATGCCCCGGCCCACGGCTTCCTCGTTGCCGTAGGCGGCTGCCGTGTCGATGTGGCGGTAGTTCGCCTCGGCCAATGCGTGGCGTACCGCGCGTTCGGTCTCACTGTCTGCCGCCTGCCACACGCCCAGCCCGACCTGGGGAATTCGGGTTCCGGAGTTGAGGGCCACATTCGGTGTGTTCACCCTGCCCAGGGTAGCGGCGCTACCGCGATGCCGAAGGAGAAAGCGGGCGCTGGCATCATCTTGGGTTGTGACAGTGCACCTGGTCGCCACCGATCTCGACGGCACCCTTCTGCGGTCCGATCGGACGGTGTCTCCTCGGACTGCCGAGGCTATGGCTGCGGCGCGTGCGTCGGGAATCGAAGTCGTCTGGGCGACGGCTCGCGCCCGCCACTCCATTCACGAGTTGGCGGGCTCGTGTGGGTTCACCGGCAAGGTCGTCGGTGCCAACGGTGCGGTTGCCCTCGACCTCGCGGACGGGACGCCCGTCATTTCCGGGACGACGGCTATCGACCCGAGCGTGGTCGAGTCGGCGATGAATCGTGTTCGACGGCTCGTGCCCGGCATCGCGTTCGCCACGGTCGGCCCGACCCGTTTTGTTGCCGAAAGCGGATACGCGGCACTGTGCGTGTTCTCCGACCACCATAGACATCCGCACGAAATGGAGGTCTCGGCAACGGTTCTCGCCGACGAGCCGACAGTCAAGATCGTCGCACGCCACCCGGACCGGCCCAGCGTGGAGCTGTATCGCAGTCTTCTAGATGCCGCCGTCGGCGGGGTGGAGGTGACGCATTCGGGTGCACCGTACATCGAGATGTCGGCTGCCGGTGTATCGAAGGCGAGTGCACTTGCGCGACTGTGCCGAGAGTTGAACATCGACCGGCAACACGTTGCGGCCATCGGCGACGCATTCAACGACCTGCCCATGCTGGAGTGGGCCGGGACCGCATTGACGACGGCGAATGCCCGCGAGGAGATCAAGGCCGTCGCGGACCGAGTGCTCGGGTCCAACGACGACGACGGCGTCGCGGTCTACCTCGAAGAACTGGTTCGGCTGGGCAGCCCAACTACAGAGAACGCGTTCGATCACGAGACGAAGGAGACCAACTGACATGGGAAGCCCTGGCCAGTCGGCC
>NZ_JBAWFH010000176.1:0-3435 GCF_049591685.1 Rhodococcus sp. (in: high G+C Gram-positive bacteria)
CCAGCGACATCGCGATCGGCACTGCGGTGGCGGGCCGGGGCGAGAAAGCGCTCGACGATGTCGTCGGCATGTTCGTCAACACTCTCGTGCTCCGCAACGTCGTCCACGGACGCAATACCTTGGTCGAGGTCATCGACGGTGCACGCGAGACCGCGCGAGAAGCGTTCGCCCACGCCGACGTTCCCTTCGAGCGGCTGGTGGAGGTTCTGGACCCGCCGCGGTCGACGTCGCACACCCCACTGTTCCAGGTCATGCTGACGTTGCAGAACGTCGAGGCGACCGAGTTCGCTCTGCCGGGACTCGATCTCGCTGCGATGGAATTCGATTCGACGACAGCGCAGTTCGATCTGGCGTTGACTCTCGCTCCTTCACGCGAGTCCGAAGACGGTGCAGTCAGTGGGACATTCGTCTACTCGTCCGAGCTGTTCGACGTCTCGACCATCTCGTCGATGGCCGAGCGGTTCGTTCGTGTCCTGCGTGCGATGGTCGAGACGCCCACCGCCACGGTGCGCGCACTGGATCTGCGGAACGCTCAGGAGATGGCGGCGCTCGAGCTGTGGAACGACACGACCGGACCAGCGGCCTCCGGATCCGTCGTCGACGCCTTCACGGCCCAGGTCCTCGCCACACCGGATGCCCCTGCCGTGACGTTCGAGGATCGAACCTGGAGTTACTCGGAATTCGCCGGCCGCGTCAACAGGCTGGCGCGAGAACTGATCTCGTCAGGTGTGGGGCCCGACGCCGCTGTTGCCGTCGTCGGTACCAGATCGCATGCGATGCTCGAATCCATCTACGCCGTTCTGGCGGCCGGCGGCGTCTACGTTCCCATCGATCCCGATTGGCCGACGAACCGGATCCAATACGTTCTCGACGTTGCCGACCCGGTGCTTGTTCTGTCCTCGACATCGGCACCTCGCATAGAGGTCGGTAGGCGGGTCGTCGATGTCGACACGCTCGACCTGACCGGGTACGAGGACACCGAGGCCGTCGAGTCCGTCGAGTCCGTACCGATCGCGCCGGTGCGCCCCGACAATGTGGCGTACACGATCTTCACCTCGGGGTCGACGGGTCGTCCGAAGGGTGTGTCGGTGTCACATCGCGCCGTCGTCAACCAACTGGAGTGGTTGGCCGACGAGTTCGGTGTGGTCCCGGAAGACACCGTCCTGCAGAAGACGTCGATCGGGTTCGACGCCTCGGTGTGGGAAGTTCTTCTGCCACTGAGCGTCGGCGCACGGATCGTGTTGGCGGAACCGGAGGGTCACCGCGATCCGCAATACATGACCGATGTCATTGCGTCCGAGGCCATCACGATCGCGCAGTTCGTTCCCTCGGTACTGGCCCTGATGATCGACATCGCAGAGCCGGGTCGGCTCGATACTCTGCGCGCTGTGCTGGTCGGCGGTGAGCAGCTGTCGAGTTCCGTAGCGTCTGATTTCCGCGCCCTCAGTGGCGCAGACGTACACAACGTCTATGGCCCGACGGAGACCACAGTGCAGGTGACGCACTGCACGAGCTCACCGGATGATCTCGCGGTCGTGCCGATCGGCAGGCCGGTACGGAACGTACGGCTGCACGTTCTCGATTCCGGGCTGACCGAGGTCCCGATCTCTGTGGCCGGCGAACTGTACGTGGCGGGGGACCAACTCGCCCGGGGATACGCATCGCGTCCCGCCCTGACTGCCGAGCGCTTCGTCGCAAGCCCGTTCGTTGCAGGTGAACGCCTCTATCGAACCGGCGACACGGTTCGTCGTCGGCCTGACGGGTCGCTGGTGTTTCTCGGGCGTGGAGACTCACAGGTCAAGTTGAACGGGTTGCGCATCGAGTTGGGGGACATCGAAGCCGCCCTACGTGCGAACGAGACAGTGGCGGCGGCAGCGGCTGCCGTGTTCGGCAACGTTCTCGTCGGCTACGTGGTTCTGGCCCCGGGCGTATCGCTGGACGAAGCCTCTGTTCTGGCAACATCGAGTGCACGACTGCCGGGGTACATGGTTCCCTCGAGTGTCGTTGCACTGGAGGCGCTTCCGCTCAACTCCAGCGGCAAACTGGATCGTGGCGCCCTCCCGGCGCCGAATGTCGGCGCGACCGCAACGTACCGCGCACCGGTATCCGACGTGGAACGAACCTTGACCGAGCTGTTCGAGCAGATACTCGGCGTCGACAAGGTTGGACTGGACGACTCGTTCTTTGCGCTCGGCGGCGACAGCATCATGTCCATACAACTCGTCTCCCGTGCGAAGTCCCGGGGACTGCTGTTCCGCCCACGCGACGTATTCGAGTCGCGGACCATTGCCCGGTTGGCGGAGACAGCAGTGTGGTCGACGCCGGAGGACGAGGCTGTGTTGCGCGAGATCGACGGCGGAGGGGTCGGTGTGATGCCGACGACACCCATCGTCGAAGCAATGCTCGAACGTGGGTCCGATCATTCACGCTTCACCCAGTCCACCGCCCTAGAGCTGCCCGCGGGTATCGACCGAGCTGGGATCGTCGCGACCATCTCCGCGGTCGTGGATCATCACGACATGCTGCGGGCCCGGCTTCTGCCGGGGAGCATCGAATGGGGGGTCGAAGTCGGCCCTCAGGGTTCGGTGGACGTCGACGCGCTGGTCCGTCGTGTCGAATTCGATGCGGAATCGGACGATGACGCTGTGGCCACGGCCGGATCGCGTGGCATGGACGAAGCCCTGGGAGCACTCGCGCCCGAGGAGGGCGTGGTGATGCAGTTCGTGTGGCTCGACTTCGGTCCGAAGCGGAAGGGCCGGATTCTCGTCATCGCCCACCACCTCGTGATCGATGGGGTCTCGTGGCGAATCCTGATTCCGGACTTCGTGACGGCATGGGCTCAGTATTCTTCCGGAACACCGATCACACTTGCTCCGGTGGGAACGTCGATGCGGACGTGGGCGCACGCCCTCCAGGCCGAAGCGAGCAGTGAAGAACGAGCTGCCGAGATGGAGCACTGGGCTCGAGTTCTCGACGTACCGGATCCGCCTTTGGGAACTCGCCCGTTCGACCCGTCCCGCGACAGACGATCGACGATGAAGTCGTTGTCGGTCTCGCTTCCCGCCGACATCACCGACGGCATTCTGACCCGAGTGCCGCGAGTGATTCGGGGCGGAGTGAACGACGCACTCCTGACAGCTCTCGCCATGGCTGTGACGAAGTGGCGACAGCAGCGCGATGTCGAGGCAACGACCACGTTGATTCTGCTGGAAGGCCACGGTCGCGAGGAGGACGTGGTTCCCGGAGCCGACTTGTCTCGTACTGTCGGGTGGTTCACCGCTGCGTTCCCCGTTGCGCTCGACCTCTCCGGTATCGACATCGACGATGCCTTCGAATCCGGGCCCAACGTCGGCACTGCGCTCAAACACATCAAAGAGCAGCTGATCGCTGTTCCCGACAAAGGCATCGGTTACGGTCTGCTGAGATATCTCAGGC
>NZ_JBAWFH010000177.1:0-11327 GCF_049591685.1 Rhodococcus sp. (in: high G+C Gram-positive bacteria)
ACGATGTACCAGATCAGAAAGAACGCGGTCATCGGGAAGACGAAACTGCGCAGCCTGCGTCGCAGCTCCTGAAACTCCGGGCTCGCTTGCATGTCGATGAACGCTTGCGCGTCCGGTGGCGGAGAACTATCCGGTCGTGTCACGTCTGGGCTCCCTCTTGGGTCACGTCACGGGCTGTGACGAACGAACTGGAGGGAACGTTAATGAGATGCCGATCACAAAGATATGCAGTGGCGCCGGTCACACGCCCAGTTGTGAAGAGTGTGCGCCGAACGGTCGCCTGGCGACGATGAACGGGAAGCCCGGCGGTGAACAAGGCAAAGGTCAGAGCTCGCGTTCCCTGTCTTTTCCGACGCCGAGGCGGTCGGGCGCGTGGAGACGGGTGAAGATCCGGCCGACGTCGGCGGGGACGGATCGCGCGGTCGCCTTGCTGACGGCGTACATGAGGCCGAAGGCCAGCGGAACACTCACTGCGGCGGGGTATCCGAGGATCGCCGACGCCCACCCGTTGGACCAGGTATCGGGAATCCCGACGACGGACAGCGACGCCGCGACGAGCGAGACGGCCCCGCCGCCGATCAGGCCGGCACCGGCTCCGGCAGCGGTCAGTCCTCGCCACCAGATGCCAAGCATGAGGAGCGGGCACAGTGTCGACGCCGCAACAGCGAAGACCAGGCCGACGGTGCGCGAGAGGTCGAGCGACACCACTCCCAGCGACAGTGCGAGCGGCAGCGCACCCGCGAGGACCGCAGCAATCCTGAAATCGCGGACTCGTCCCCGCAGCACATCGGTGCTGAGAACGCCCGCGATGCTGACCAGCAGACCGGACGAGGTCGACAGGAAGGCCGCGATGGCCCCGGCGGCGACGAGGGCCGCGAGCAACTGACCGGGCACCCCCGACAGCACCGAGCCCGGCAACAGCAGTACCGCGGCGTCGGAGTTGCCGGTGATGAGCAACTGGGGAACGTAGAGCCGGGCAAATACTCCGAGCAACGTCGGAAACAGGTAGAAGACACCGAGAAGTCCGAGCACGGTGAGCGAGGTGAGGCGCGCAGCCCGACCGTCGGGATTGGTGTAGAAGCGCACCAGCACGTGCGGCAGTCCGAGGGTGCCGAGGAACGTCGCCAGGATCAGCGAATACACCTGATACAGCGGATGCATCCCGCCCAGTCCCCCGCCCGGTTGTGCCCATTCGTCGTCTGTCGCAGGTGCTCCGGCAACCACCGGAACGGCCGATCGGGCGTCGAGGACGAGCGATGTGCCCTCGCCCAATTCGTGCGTGCCGGCACCGAGCTCGATACGCCCGGCAACGTCGGCGCCGTCCACCGTGCCCTCGACGAGTACGTCGATCGGCGAATTGACCTGGACGAGGACGTCGGTATTGATGTCGACGGTTGTCACGCGGTCGACCGTGGGCGGCGCCGGACTGCCGACGGCCCGGTCGTCGGCGAAGAAATGCAGCGAGAGAACGAGGGCGGGTACTGCGACGGCCGTGAGCTTGAGCCAGTACTGAAAGGCTTGTACGAACGTGATCGAGCGCATGCCTCCGCCCACCACGTTGGCGATGACGATAAGACCGACGACTGCCGCACCCACCCAACCTGGTACTCCGAGAAGGATGTTGAGCGTCAGACCCGCCCCCTGGAACTGCGGCACGAGGTAGAGCGCGCAGATGATGACGACGACCAACATCGCAAGCGTGCGCAGACGGCGCGAGCCCAGCCTGAATTCGGCGAAATCGGGAACCGTGTAAGCCCCGCTCCGGCGCAACGGCGCAGCGACGAACAGCAACAGCCCGAGGTAGCCCGCGGTGAATCCGATCGGGTACCACAGCGCATCGGCACCATACTTGGCTATCAGTCCGGCTACACCGAGAAAGGATGCAGCAGAAAGGTATTCACCGGAAATCGCGGCGGCGTTCCACCGCGGACCCACCGTGCGTGAGGCGACGAGGAAATCCGACGTCGTGCGCGCGAGGCGGACGCCGTACACCCCGATGGCGACGGTGGCGAAGGCCGCGAGGAGCAAAGCCGCGACGGTCACCCACGGAACACCCGACACGGCTCAGTCGTCCACGAGGTCGACGAATTCCTGCTCGTTGCGCTCCGCCTGGCGGACGTAGATCCAGCCGACACCGAGCAACAACGGATACACCGCAACCCCGAGTACGAGCCACGGCAACCGAATGCCGAACACTTCCGCAGCACCGAACGCCGGCACCAGGAGCGAAACCAGCGGGATCGCGAACAACACGGCGAGGGTGAGCACCGCCAACCGGATGGACAGCAGCAGCTGCGCACGCACGAGACCCCGCACCATCGCGTCGCCGACCTCGGTCTGCTCCTGCACCTCGACGCGTGTACGCACCATTCTCGCGCCCCGCCTGCGCGCCAGAACGACGCGTTGACGCGGATTGCCGCGGGATTCGGTCACCGGTTCGACCAGGACTGCAGCGGCCCGCGAACCAACCGGTCCTTGAGCTCCCTGGTGTGTCGCCTACTGACCGGCAACTCCACGGCCGAAAGGTCGCCGTCGCCGCGCAGGCACACAACAAGGCCCGAGCCGACGCTTTTGATTCCCGTCACCAGCGCAAGGGAGACCAGATAGGACCGGTGCACTCGAAGAAAGCCGACTTCGGCCCACCGACTCTCGAGCGTCGAAATCGGAATACGCACCAGATGCGAGCCTCGGGTGGTGTGCAGCCGCGCGTAGTCACCGTCGGCCTCGACCCACCCCACGCTCCCACGTTGAACCAGCGTCGTCGTACCACCCAGCTCGACCGGAATGATCTCGTCCGACGCCGACGCCGACGCCGACGCATCCGCCGAGTCCGTACGACGACCTGCGGCCAGAATCCGGCGGAGCGACTCGGTGAGCCGATCCTCGCGAAGCGGTTTGAGCAGATAGTCGACGGCACCGAGATCGAATGCGGCAAGAGCGCGATCGTCGTGCGCGGTCACGAACACCACCGCGGGCGGCCGCGCGAAATTCGCCAGAATGCCGGCCAGCTCCAACCCGTCGAGCCCGGGCATGTTGATGTCGAGGAACACCGCATCGACAGCGGGGTGCGACGGCCCCACCGGATGCTGCAATCGACGCAGCGCCGTCGTCGCGTCCGCAGCGGTGTTGACCTCCGCAACACACTCCTGGCGGTTCAGCAGAAACGCCAGCTCGTCGAGCGCAGGCTTCTCGTCGTCCACCGCGAGCACGACAAGGCCCGTCCCAGTCACTCCTGCAGGCGGCTCCACTCCCGCATTCCGGGTCATTCCTGCAGGCTCCACTCCCGGCATGTTGCCAGATCCCCCGGTCATGCCCGAATACCAGCCTTGAACTTGGGCACTCGCAGGCTGACCTTGGTGCCCGCGCCTTCAGCGGTGTCGACGACGAGACCGTAGTCGTTACCGAACGCGGCGCGCAGTCGATCGTCGACGTTGGCCAAGCCCACGTGCGCTGCCTCTCCGGCATCGAGCGTCCCAGACCGCAGAACCTCCGGATCCATCCCGACACCATCGTCCTCGATGCTGATCAAGCAGTCGGTGCCCTCGTCGGCAGCGATGATGGTGATCGTCCCTCCGCCCGCACGTCCCGACAACCCGTGCCGCACAGCGTTCTCGACGAGCGGTTGCAGGGCCAGGAACGGCAGCGTCACGTTGAGAACCTCCGGCGCCACCTGCAGTGTCACCTGTAGCGTGTCGCCGAACCGCGCGCGCTCGAGCGTCAGGTACCGGTCGATGTTGCGTAGCTCGTCGGACAGAGTCGTGAACTCCCCCGAATTGCGGAACGAGTACCGAGTGAAGTCGGCGAACTCGAGCACCAGTTCGCGTGCCCGGTCGGGGTCGGTGCGCACGAACGACGCCACCGTACTGAGTGCGTTGTAGATGAAATGCGGGCTGATCTGCGCCCGCAGTGCCCGCACCTCGGCGCGGTCCAGCCGAGCGCGCGAGGCGTCGAGTTCCGCCAGTTCGATCTGCCCGCACGCATACCTGGCCACTTCGGTGATCGCCCCGAGCATGCCCGGACCGGGAGCGGACCTGGTGACGATGCCCAGCACACCGACCACCCCGACGTCCTCGATGAGGAGCGGCTGCGCGATCAACGCCCGCACCGCGTGGCCCGCGCCCAGCGGACCCATCAGCAGTACCCGTCGCTCACCGTCGATGGCGCGTCGGGCGGCTGCACGGAACTCGTCGGTGACTTCTTCATGCGGGCCGTTCCAGGTCAACAATGCGCCGCTCGCGTCGGTGACACCCAGGGCGTCGCCCCCCGTCAGTGCGCGCAGGTGCGGCGCGGCCTCGGTGGCCGATTGGACATCGAGACCCTGACGCAGCGGCCGCGCAGCCAACGACGCCGTGTGCAGGGTCGCGTGCACGGCGCGTTCCTCGGGTGTGGTCAGGTCTCGTCGACCGCGCAGGGTGATCACCGCGACTGCGCCGATCACGCAGGCGAGAATGACCGCCAACCACATCAGAGCTGGGCTCACGGAACGGTTCTCGTCATTCCGTTGCCCGCTCGGCGTCGAGCTGGGTGATCAGTTTCTTCGGCGCGACGGTTCGGTAGGCGTCGTCGACGATGTCGGCGATGTCGTCCCAGTTCTGATCGACGTCCAGGTACACACCGATCCAGCCGCGGCCGCCGAAGTACGGCGGAGCATAGAATTTGACGGTATCGCGGGCGAGCCAATCCTGCTGCGCCCCTGCGGGTGCCGCCGCGACGAAGCCGACACGGTCGTCGTGGTGATGATCGGAGAACATCGCGAACTGCGGCGCCTTGCGCACGAACCACGCAGGTTCGCCGTGGCTGACGCGTTCGGTTGCCTCGGGTAACGCCATGCACAGTGCACGCAGCAATTGAAGCGGCTCGGCTGCCTCTGGGGTCGGTCGGTCCACGTCGTTCACCCTCCGTCGCACGTGTTCGGTGCCGGTCGGCCCGCGAACCGATCCATCAGCCAGTCGACGCCGTCGACCACGGCGGCCTGCTCGGAGTGGCCCTGGCCCGGCGCGACGCGGAGCTCGACCGTGTCACCCATCGAGCATGCCTCTCCGGCTGCGTCCTGTGTCCATTTCGGGTCGATCAGCTGGTCCTGCTGACCCGCGACGACGAGCATGGGCGTCGAGGTGCTGTTCTGCGGCAGCGACACCGACCGCAGCCAGTCGACCATCGTCACCCGCGACGCCTCCGTCGCCGGCGCTGCATCACCCGGCAGCAAACGGGTTGCTGCTTCTGCCTTTTGCACACCGAGAAGATCGGTGCAGGCCGTCAGCGCCCGATTGTCGAGCTCGAGTGCGCCGCGGATGTAGTCCGACTCCCGGACCTGCGCATCGCTGACCTGCAGGCCCGCGACGAGAAAGGGTGTCAGCAGGGTTTGCGGCAGGGTGTTCACATGCTCCGGGGCAAACATCGGGGCGAGATCCAGGGTCGGCGACAGGGCTGCTCCCCCGACGAGCTCGAGGCCGTCCCCGTAATCTGCGCGCTCGGCGGCAGCCCACACCGCGTGACCACCCTGGGAATTACCGATGGCACCCCACCGCGCACTCGCTTCGGGCACCACGTTTCTGGCCGCTCGGACGGCGTCGACAATATTGTGGGCGGCCGCGTCGGGGTTGAGGTACGGGTGGGGCCCGGGGGTTCCGATGCCCTCGTAATCGGTGACGGCGACAACCATTCCCCGTTCGAGGAAGGGTGCCACCATGCCGATGGTGCCCAGCAGGTTGGGGTACAGCGACGGTGCGCACTCGTCGGTGACACCGGTGGTGCCGTGCCCGACGGCCACGACGGGCCAACCTCCCTGGGGCGCGGCACCTTTCGGTCTGAACACGACCCCGGACACCTCAGTGCCGGTGTCGCCGGAACTCGACGTCGACCGGTACACCACCCGCGTGGCCGTCGCGCCCAGAGCGCGAACGGCGAAGTCGGTGTGTCCCATCTCGACGTCGGACACGAGCGAACCCCGCTCGTCGCCCACCGGAGCCGGCACCGTCGGTGGCTCGGACGGTGCGGGTGATGGTGGTTCGGTGGGCTGCGCGCACCCTGCAATCCCCACCAGCACGAGGGCCACCACGGCCGCCCGTGCCCCGCTCGGCAGCATTCGCACTATCGGCTTCTCCGTTCGAGTCGTGCCTCGGCCGCCGCCTCTTCCACGTCCAAACCGTCGAGCACGGTCCGCAACACCTCGTCGTCCAGCTCGCCGGCGTCACGCGCGTCGATCAGCGCCTTCCGCTGCGCGGCAAGCACATGACGTCGCAGCGTGTCGAACAGCGCTCCCGCTTGCGTGATACGCACTTCCCGGTCCTCGGTCTCGTCGGCGTCGAGCCTGGCAAGCACCGAACGACGCACCCGAGTGACCACTGCGTCCACCGCCTCCGCGTCCGCTCCGGGGATGCCCTTGGTCGACGCATCGGTCAGATAGGTCTCGGCTGCCGACCGCGAGATCGATCGAGCGAGCTGCTTCTGCTCTTCGGTCTGCTGCTGTTCGAGTGGATCGGTGACGTCGAGGCTGCGGATCAGCCAGGGCAACGTCAGACCCTGGATGAGCAGCGTCCCGACGGCGACCACGAACGCCACCGCCTGGATGACGGCTCGGCCGGGGAACGCGTCTCCCGCCACCGTCACGAGCGGCACACCGGACGCGGCGGCGAGTGTCACGACGCCGCGCATGCCTGCCCACGAGATGACGAGGTTCTGTCGCCAGGTCAACCCCAGTGGATCGACTGTCCCACGACCGTGTCGAAGACGCGCGTTGCTGCCGTGCCGCCGCAACAGCTTGCGGGTAACTGCGCGTCTGCCGGTGTTGACGAAGATCCACGCAGGTCGCACCGCCATGACGAGAAGGAGAACGGCGAGCGCGTACGCGAGAACGTGGAGCTTGGGCAGCCCGTCTCGTTCGATCTCCTGGAGAACGAATTTCAGCTGAAGCCCCATGTACGCGAACACGAATGCTTCGAGAAGCAGATCCATCGTCGGCCACACCTGGCGTTCCTGGATGCGCGTGGTGACGGGGACGTCCGCGGTGACTCGACCGAGAACGAACCCCGCGGTGACGACGGCGAGCACACCGGACGCGTGAATCTCCTCGGCCGCGAGATACGCGGTGAACGGAAGCACCAGCCCCAGCACGGTCTCCAACGCCGAATCGCTGATGCGCGAGCGCACGAACCGAACGATCCGCGACAGAATCAGGCCGACGAGAACACCGCCGACGATCTCGTAGGCGAAAAACACGATCGGTGAGTCGATCGCGATCTTCTTACCGGTCACCGACGCCACCGTCAGCGTGAACAGCGTCAGCGCGGCGGCATCGTTGACGAGGCTCTCACCGGTGAGGATGGCCATCATGCGCGACGGCAATCCGAGCTTGCGGCCGACCGCGACCGCGGCAACGGCGTCGGGCGGCGCCACCACGGCCCCGAGAACGAGGGCCGCCGCGAGCGTCAACTCAGGCACCAGCCAGTTCGCGAAATACCCGACGGCGAAGGTCGTCACGACGACCATCACGATCCCGAGCCGCAGGATGTGCCCGAGGTTGTTTCGGAAGCTGACGAAGGAGAAGTCGAGCGCCGCCGAATACAGCAGCGGGGGCAGCACCACCCCGAGGATCAGTTCCGGCGACAACGTCACGTGCGGCACGCCGGGAACGAACGACGCGATGGACCCGACGGTCACCAGGACCAACGGGACCTGCAAATCGAAACGCTTGGCGAAGCCCGCCACCGTCACAGCGGCGATGACGACGAGCAGTAGTACCGGTCCGTCCACGATCAGATGGTGCCGCTCAGCGCGAGGGTCACTTCTCCGGGATCGCCTTCTTGGCGGCTTCCTGCACCTTGTCGACCTTGTCGGCGTATTTTCCGCCGGTCTTCTGATCGATCAAGTCGGCTGTCTTGTCGACGGCGGTCTCGATCTTGTCCGAGTTCTCGGCGGCGGCCTTCTTGCCCGCTTCGACGAGACCCTTCATGTTGTCTGCGAAACTCATGATCGCTCCATCTCAAAAGGTTGCATCCGACGGATCGAAGCTTACGTCGCTTCTGGCCGCGGATCGGCGTTGCAGTGCCGTGGAAGTCCACCAGGAAACTTCGACCAGGGCGATGCCGATCGCACCGATGACGAGGGCGGTGGTCGTCAGTGCGACGTTGGACGGATCGAGTTTGAAGAAGGTCCGGCAGAACGGGATGGTGAACAATGCGAGGTAGCCGACCACGGAGCCTGCGATCAGCACTATTTTCCACCAGGAGTACGGGCGAGCGACGACTGCGAGCACCCACACCGCGATCATGATGAGCGTGATCAACGCGGTCGTACTCGCCTGCGTCACTTGCACTTCGGTTGCGTTGGGGCCCTGGTACGCCAGGAGGAACGACACGAACGTCGACGTTCCGACGATCACTCCCGACGGCACCGCGAGACGCATGACGCGCGAGACGAATCCGGTGCGCGCGCGTTCGTTGTTGGGTGCCAGCGACAGGATGAACGCCGGAATACCGATGGTGAACCAGGCTGCGATGGTGACGTGCCGAGGCAGGAAGGGGTATGGCAGCGGCTCGAAGTCGAACACCTGCGCCAGCACTCCGGAGAGGCCGATGAGGAACGCGAGCAATACCGAGTACACCGTCTTGGTCAGGAACAGGTTCGAGACGCGTTCGATGTTGCCGATGACCCGTCGCCCTTCACCGACGACGTACGGAAGCGTGGCGAACTTGTTGTCCAGCAACACGATCTGAGCAACAGCCCGTGTTGCCGGGCTGCCGGAGCCCATCGCGACGCCGATGTCGGCGTCCTTGAGCGCGAGAACGTCGTTGACGCCGTCACCGGTCATCGCGACGGTGTGCCCGCGTGACTGCAGGGCCCCGACCATCGCGCGCTTCTGATCGGGGCGTACCCGACCGAACGTCGTCGACTGCTCGACCGCGTCGGACAGCTCGTTCGCCTCATCGGGCAGGCTCCGTGCATCGACTGCGGTGCCGGGCAGCCCCAGCGAGCCGGCCACCGCTCCGACGGACACGGCGTTGTCGCCCGAAATGACCTTGACGGCAACCGACTGAGTGGCGAAGTAGTCGAGTGTGTCGCGGGCATCCGCTCGCACCTTCTGCTCGAGAATCACCAGGGCCCGCGGCGTCACGACGCCCGGCGCGGACTCGGCGTCGACGGCAAGGTCGCTGCTCGCGAGGAGGAGCACGCGCAGGCCCGCCGAGCCGACTTCCTCTGCCTGCCTGGCGATCACGGACGAGGGATCGAGCAGCACATCGGTCGCGCCGAGAATCCAGTTGCCGTTCTCGCCGTAGGACAGGCCGCTCCACTTCTTGGCCGAGGAGAACGGCGCGACCGCGGTCTGCGTCCAGCCCGGTTCGTCGGGGAATGCCTCGGCGATGGCCAGCACGCTCGCGTTGGGTCGGGGGTCGTCGTGTGCCAGAGCGGCGAGCACCGACGTGAGGACCGACGTGTCGCCCTCCTCGATCACCCGGAGCTCGGAGAGCCGCATGCCGTTCTCGGTGAGAGTGCCCGTCTTGTCGGCGCACACCACGTCGACCCGCGCGAGACCCTCGATCGCGGGCAGTTCCTGCACCAGACACTTGCGCTGGCCCAACCTGACGACCCCGACGGCGAAGGCGATTGACGTCATCAACACGAGGCCTTCGGGAACCATCGGGACGAGCGCCGCCACCATGCCGTTGAGCGCAGGCCCCAGCGACTGGCCACTGACGAACAGCTGGTTGTAGATGATCAGAGCGCCTGCGGGAATCATCAGATACGTGATGAACTTCAGAATGCGGTCGATACCGCTGCGCAGTTCCGAATGCACCAGGGTGAACTTGCTGGCCTCGTCGGCGAGCTGCGCCGCATAGGCGTCGCGGCCAACTTTAGTGGCCCGGTAGGCGCCGCTGCCGGCGACCACGAAGCTGCCCGAGAGCACCGGCGCCTCGAGGTCCTTGTGCACGGCATCCGCTTCGCCGGTCAGCAAGGACTCGTCGATTTCCAGGCTTGCGGACTCGATGACCTCACCGTCGACGACGATCTGATCTCCCGGGCCGAGTTCGATGACATCGCCGAGCACCACCTCGTTCGGCGCCACGGCCACGGCCACACCGTCGCGGCGAACCACGGGCTTGCTCTGGCCGACAATGGCCAGCTCGTCCAACGTCTTCTTCGCGCGGATCTCCTGAATGATGCCGATGCCGCTGTTCGCGATGATCAGCAAGCCGAACATGCCGTCGATGATCGAACCCGTCGACAACACGATGATCAACAACACACCGAGGATCGCGTTGATACGGGTGAAGACGTTGCCGCGGACGATGTCGCCCACCGACCGACTGGCGCGGGCCGGGACGTCGTTGGACTTGCCGTCTGCTCGAAGCCTGGCCACCTCCGCTTCGGTGAGTCCGGTTTCCCGCTGGGCGTCCGCCTCGATCGACATGCCGGTAAGCCTAGGCCGTTCCGGGCTCACCCGAGCCGCGCCCACCAACGGTCGTCGCCGACGCCGCGCGAGACATCGAGCCGCTGCCCCGGCATGGGTACCGCGGTGGCCGCACCGACCTGCTCGGCGGCCGCCTTCAACCGGACGATCGGCTCGACCCACGGGTGGAACGCCAGGTTGAACGTCGCCCAGTGCACCGGCACCAGAACTTTCCCACCCAGGTCGCCGTGCGCCCGGACGGCTTCCTCCGGGTTCATGTGGATATCCGCCCAGCGCGGATCGTAGGCACCGACGGGCAGAAGCGTCAGATCGAACGGCCCGTATTTGGCACCGATCTCCGCGAACTTCACCGTGTAGCCGGTGTCTCCGCCGAAGAACACCCGATGGTCCGGACCGGCGAACGCCCACGACGCCCACTGCGTCAGGTCACGCCGCAGGCCTCGGCCCGAGAAATGCCGCGCCTCGGTGCACGTGATCGTGATGCCGGCGATCTCCCTCTGTTCGTCCCAGTCGAGTTCGACGATCCGATCCTCGGGGATCTTCCACTGCCGCAGGTGTGCACCGATGCCGATGGGCACCACGAACGGAGCGTCCTGCAGGCCGGCCAACCGCTGAATCGTCGACTTGTCGAGGTGGTCGTAGTGATCGTGGGAGATGACGATCGCGTCGACGGCAGGCAGTTCTTCGAGCGGCACCGGCGTCGGGTGCAACCGGGCGGGCCCGATTCGCTGCGTCGGCGACACCCGACGACTCCACACCGGGTCGGTGAGAATCCGTCGACCGTCGATTTCGACGAGGGCCGACGCGTGGCCGTACCAGGTGACCGCTATCTCGCCGGCGTCCACCGGTGCCACCTGCGGCGCCAGAGGGACAGGGCCGCTCGGCTTGCCGTGGGCGCGGCGACGACGCAGAGCGACGA
>NZ_JBAWFH010000178.1:0-1534 GCF_049591685.1 Rhodococcus sp. (in: high G+C Gram-positive bacteria)
ATGTAGCCGATGGCGTAGACGTGGATCAGCGTGCCGACGCCGGTGATCAGCAGCACGAAGCAAACGGACAGTTGGTCGAGACGTAGACCGAAATCAACTTGGAGATCTGCGACGGGTACCCAACTGAACAGGGTTTCGCTCACCGCGCGGTCTTCGCTGTCGCGGCCGAGCATTCCGTAGAACAGGACGACGGACGCGGCGAAGGCGAGCGCCGACATCGCCGTTCCGAGCAGATGGCCCCGGTGATCGGTGCGGCGCCCGCCCAACAGCAGAACGACCGCACCGAAGAGCGGCAGGGCGGGAAGAACCCAGATGGCGTTCATCTCAGTACTTCAGGAGGTTGGCGTCGTCCACGGACGCCGATCGACGGGTTCGGAATATCGTCATGATGATGGCGAGTCCGACGACCACCTCCGCGGCGGCGACCACCATCGTGAAAAATGCGAACACCTGCCCCTCCAGGTTGCCGTGCAAACGGGCGAACGTGACGAATGCGAGGTTCGCTGCGTTGAGCATCAGCTCGATGCACATGAACACCACTATCGCGTTGCGCCGCAACAGAACACCGGCTGCGCCGATGGTAAACAGCAGTACCGACAGGTAGAGATAGTTCTCGGGGTTCATCTCGTGCCGCTCCCGTCGGAGTCTCGGTGACCGCGGTGCATCGGGTTGACCGACAGTTCCGACGACGAGCCGTCGGGAAGTCGAGCGGGCCAATCGACGGCGTTGTGCCGGGCATACACACCGGGGCTGGGCAACGGCGTCACATGGGTGCCGGCCTTGAAGCGTTGCTCGGACATGGTTCGCTGGCTGGGACGCTCGGTGAACTTCTCACGATGCGCCAGCACCATGGCACCGATCGTGGCGATGATGAGCAGCGCTCCGGTGAGTTCGAAGGCCCACAGGTAGCGGATGAAGATCAGTTCCGCGAGCCCTTCGACGTTTCCGCCCGAGTTCGCTTCGTCCAGACCGACGAAATCCGGTCTGCCGGACTCGACCGACGCGTTCCCGATAGCACCGATCAGCACCATGCCGAAGCCCAGCCCGGCAGCTACGGCTGCGGGGCGTTGACCCTTCAAAGTTTCGGTGAGCGAGTCGGCCGAATCCACCCCGACGAGCATCAATACGAACAGGAACAGCATCATGACCGCTCCGGTGTAGACCACGATCTGTACGACGCCGAGGAACACTGCGCCCTGGGCGATGTAGAGCACCGCCAGAATGATCATCGTGACCGCAAGGAACAGTGCCGAGTACACGGCCTTGGTCGCACACACCATTGCGAGCGCGCCGATGACTGCGAGGCCGCCGAGCAACCAGAACTGGACGGCTTCGGCGGTGGTCGTGGTCATTGCACCGTCCCGCGGTAATAGTCTGCAGCGGTGGCTTTTTCGGCCATCGGATGCGGAGCCGGTTCCATGCCGGGTTCGAGCGGCGCGAGCAGCCGGTCTTTCTCGTAGATCAGGTCTGCCCGGTTGTCGTCCGCGAGTTCGTACTCGTTGGTCATCGTCAGCGCGCGGGTGGGGCACGCTTC
>NZ_JBAWFH010000179.1:0-17856 GCF_049591685.1 Rhodococcus sp. (in: high G+C Gram-positive bacteria)
AGCCGCCGTTGAGCGTGTTCGTCTGGGCCGAGGACGAGCCGTCCGCGCCGGAACCGCTGGCCGTCGCGGTCGTTGGGCTCGGTTCGTTCACCACCGTCGGAATCGTGTCCGTGGTCGTGACGGGCGCGGGCACCTCGGGCAGCACGGGGGCCGTCGGAACGGTTGTCACCGGCGGCACCGAGAGGTCCGGCGTCACTGGAAGTGGCTGAATGGCTGCCTGAGATGGAGGCGGAGTAACCGGGGCCTGAGGAAGCGGGAGTTCCGGGATGAACTGAGTCCAATCCGGGACCGGCGGCAACGGAGGAACTGCAGGTACAACCGTCTGGACCTGCTCCTGCAACCGCTGCAACCATATCTCCAGGTCGGAGCGCTGAGTCTGATCGATGATGGAACCCGTGGATTCCGACGCGCCTGCCAACAGAGCCTGCGCACCGGACACGTCACCCGACGCGATCAGCTGCTCGGCCTGTTCTAGCTTGGTCGTCGTATCGATCTGCGCGACCGTCGACTCGGCTTGCTGGGAGAATACGACCGACTTGACGTTCCACAAGGGATCGCCGGGTGCGGAGTTGTACGAGAAGACGACGAGGCCGCCCATGGCGACAGCAATGGCTGCAGCGGCGCCGGCGACCGGGCGGAGCAAACTCGGCCGCGAGCTACGCGGTGCCTTGTTGCGGAGGCCAACGGCTGCAATCTCACGATCGACGGCGTCCGCAACCTCGTTCAGGCCCGGACCTGCAGGCAGAGCCGGAGCGGTGATCTCGGCACGCCAGCTCGTAAGGAGCAGCGCGAGCTGGTACTCGTCGGCGTCGTCGGTGGCGATCGGGCCTTCGCCGCGAATGGCCTCGATGAACTCGTCGTCCCGGCGCACTGCCGCAATGTCGACGGGCCCGGAATCGGCACGGTCGCCGAGCTCGGATGCCTGCGATGACGCTGCCGTCTGCGCCGATCGATCGAACTGACCGATACGGGGAATGCCATCACGGCCGTTGTTCCTAGCCATACATTTCACCCGCTTTCACAACTTCGTTCTTCAACTTCGCGATGGCTCGGTGTTGAGCCACGCGGATGGCGCCTGCAGTACTGCCCACTGCCGCTGCTGTTTCTTCTGCCGACAATCCGACGATCAGTCGGAGCACCAGAATTTCTCGATGCTTTGCGGGCAGGGTGTCCAGCAGGGCGGTCATCTGTCTACTCGACTCGGACTCCAGAGCACGTTGCTCCGGTCCGTGTTCTGTAGACACGACATCTGGTACTTCGGCAGCCGGGTCCGATTTGTTACGCGAAGCGCTGCGATGCGCGTCTGCAACCTTGTGGGCCGCGATTCCGTAGACGAAGGCCATGAAAGGTCTGCCTTGATCCTGATAGCGCGGCAAGGCGGTCATGACTGCCAAGCAGACCTCCTGCGCGACGTCGTCCGCAGAGAGCTGACCACGCTCCGCGGAACCCACTCGGGCACGGCAATACCGCACCACGAGAGGACGAATGATCTCCAAAACTCGGCTGAGTGCGGCTCGTTCGCCTTGCGCTGCGGCAGCGACGAAGGAGTCCAACTCCTCACCCGTGTTGTTCATCGCTCAAGGATTCCCCGCGTTACAGTGACGCCGCCGCTCCGACGGGCGCTTCCACCAGCAAGGGTGGAACCCCGTAAGGATAGCGACCTTCCACCCCCACAATCGAACCACTCGGTTCGTGGGCTCACGCCCTGGCGAGGTGGATACCTCGCCGTCGCAGTACGGCAGCGCACTCGTCGATGATGGGCCGCGCCGTCGCCGCATCCCCCAGTCCGTTCAGCAGCATGGCGGCCGCCCAGCGCAAGGGGATGAGCGAGCGCTCCGAACAGGTGCCGAGCGCCTGCTCCGCCGTAGTACGGCTGCGCTCGACGTCTCCGATCGAGCTGTAGGCCGCAGCCGCTATCAGCTCCGTCTTCACCCGGTGACGTAACGAAATGGTATCGGTCGAGAGTGCAAGAGCAGCAGTGGCGTGTCGGACGGCGGCAGCGCCGTCACCCGAGACCATGGCCAGTTCGGCTCGCACCCACCACAGCCTCAGTCGCTGACGCCGGTGCCGGTGCCGCTCGGTATTGCCCGCTTCACCGAGCACCGCCTCGCACCGCGACAGCAACGCCGCGGCCGCACTGAACCGTCCGCGGCCGAGAGCGTCGGCAGCCAGGCCGGTCAAAGCATCGCACCGCGCATCCGTCAGCATGGGCGACGCCAGAGGTCCGTTCAACCCGACCGATGCGATCGCCCGCCCGTCGTACCGCGCAGCCAGTCCGTGCGCACCGGCCTGCCTGGCCCACGACGCCCTGGTCGACGCAGCGAGAGAACGTAGCGCACTGGACAGATCAGCGTCGCGCTCGAGCCGGTCGAGTTCTGCAAGCGCCGAGGCGTAGCGGCCCTGTCCCCCAAGAGCGACACCGCGATGCCAACTGGACAGAGGGTCGTGCGCCGCGCCCAGAGGCCAGCGGCCGGGATCCTCACCCCAGGCGACACCCTCGATATCAAAGCTCACCGGCTCACGGTACAAGGACGCCTGGAACCCACGTGCATTCGAATGAGCATTACCGCAACGGTGCACTTTTGGTGTGGGCCGTTCGGGCGCATTCCTCGATTCCGCTTCATCGTCCGACATTTCGGCTATATGTTTCACGGAATTAACAATGCGACCAAATGAACTGGCGGTAAGAGGAAACTGACGAACATGTAGCCGATAGGTTAACTGCTCGAGGCACGGTACGGACGAAAGCAATCGGGCAGACCTTCGGTCGCACTTCGTTCTCCCACCGACGACCCCATTCGGCGAGGCGACCACCGACCGGGTCACGTCGATTCGGGCCCCTCCGCCCTCGGCAACCCTTCTCGTCAGTGATCCACCTAATACAGGCCCTCAGCAGCCACTACGTCGCGCACGCGGTCGCAATCTTGCACTACGCCCACCGTCCGATCTCCGATGGCCGCCCGCGTCCGACTGTCCGCGAACGCTTGAATACGACCGGGCTCGGCCCGAAAGACGCACGAGCGGGGTACGAATGGCACGCACGAGAATGGTTCGATGTAAATGTCAACAGAGTTAAATTCTGGAGTTTGCACTATGTAAATCACCACGGTGAACAACTCTTGACGCGATTTCGTGCGCACACATAGCGTTGCAATGGTTCCGCTCGGATAAGCGTTATCGCTCAACCCGGCAGAAACGAGTTCACCACAAGATCGTCCTCACCGCAGAACAGAACGCACAGTTCACGTCCTGCAGGCGTCCACGAGACGCGTCGCAGGAGAACGGTTCGCACGTTGCCGGCGAGCACACACCCTAGGAGTCAAGAAATGCCACAGCCGAACCACCTCCCTGGGCCCAATGCCGATATCTGGGACTGGCAGATGCACGGCCTGTGCCGTGGAGTCGACTCGTCGATGTTCTTTCATCCCGACGGCGAACGAGGACGAGCCCGTGCTCAGCGCGAAATGCGTGCGAAAGAAATGTGCCGAAGCTGCCCCGTACTCGCCCAGTGCCGCTCACACGCACTGAGCGTGTCCGAGCCGTACGGCATCTGGGGCGGCATGTCCGAGACCGAACGCGAGATGCATGCCCGGCACAACCGTCGCCGACTGGCCGTATAGGTAGTCAGGAAACGAAGCAGGGCCCCTTCCGATAGCCGGAAGGGGCCCTGCTCGGTGTGAAACGGTGTCACCAACTAGTGGCTGTGGCCGTGTCCGCCTGTCTGCTCGACTTCTTCGACCGGCTTTTCGACGATCGCGCTCTCGGTCGTCAGAATCATCCGTGCGACGGACGCCGCATTGACGACGGCCGAGCGCGTCACCTTGACCGGGTCGACGACACCGTCGGCGAGCAGGTCGCCGTAGGTCAGGGTGGCGGCGTTGAAACCGTGCCCCTTCGCCAATTCGGCAACCTTGCTGACGACGACGGATCCGTCGACACCCGCGTTGGATGCGATCCAGAACAGCGGCGCGTTGAGTGCAGTGCGCACGACGCCGACGCCCGTTGCTTCGTCACCCGAAAGGCCGAGGTTGTCGGCGAGAGAGAGCGCAGCCTGTGTCAGCGCGGAGCCGCCACCGGGGACGATGCCCTCTTCGACAGCCGCCTTTGCTGCGTTGACAGCATCCTCGACACGGAACTTGCGTTCCTTGAGCTCGGTTTCCGTGGCTGCACCGACCTTGATGACGGCAACGCCACCGGAGAGCTTCGCGAGCCGCTCTTCCAGCTTCTCGCGGTCCCACTCGGAGTCGGTGTTCTCGATCTCGCGACGCAGCTGACCGACGCGAGCGTCGATGTCGGCCTGCGTGCCCGCACCGTCGACGATGGTCGTTTCGTCCTTGCCGACGACGACCCGACGAGCCTGGCCCAGAAGGTCCAGTCCGGCTTCCTTCAGACTGAGGCCGACGTCCGCGGTGATGACCTGACCGGCGGTGACGACGGCGAGGTCGTCGAGGAACGCCTTGCGACGGTCGCCGAAGAACGGGGCCTTCACTGCGACTGCCTTGATGGTCTTGCGAATCGAGTTGACGACGAGGGTCGACAGGACTTCGCCCTCGGTGTCCTCGGCGATGATCAACAACGGCTTGCCGCTCTCGGCGACCTTCTCGAGGAGAGGAAGGAAGTCGGGAAGCGAGGTGATCTTCTCACGGTGCAGCAGCACGTAGGCGTCTTCGAGGACAGCCTGCTGTGCGTCGACATCGGTGACGAAGTACGGCGACAGGTAGCCCTTGTCGAACTGCACGCCCTCGGTGACGACCAGCTCGGTGCTCAGGCTGGACGACTCTTCGACGGTGACGACGCCGTCGGCACCGACGCGAGTGAGCGCCTCTCCGACGAGCTCGCCGATCTCGGAATCACGCGAGGACACCGTGGCGACCTGAGCGATGGCTTCCTTGCCCTCGACGGGGGTGGCGGCAGCGAGAAGTGCTTCGGCGACTTTGTCTGCAGCCTTGGCGATTCCGGCGCCCAGCGCGATGGGGTTGGCGCCCGCCGCGATGTTCTTGAGTCCTCCGCGCACGAGGGCCTGAGCCAGCACGGTGGCGGTGGTGGTTCCGTCGCCTGCGACGTCGTTCGTCTTGGTGGCGACGCTCTTGACGAGCTGCGCACCGAGGTTCTCGAACGGGTCTTCCAGGTCGATCTCACGGGCGATGGACACACCGTCGTTGGTGACCGTAGGGCCGCCGAACGCCTTGGCGAGCACGACGTGCCTGCCGCGGGGCCCGAGCGTCACCTTCACGGCGTCGGCGAGCTTGTCGACGCCACGCTCGAGAGCGCGACGCGCGTTCTCGTTGAATTCGATTTGCTTGGACATCTTCTGGGACTACTCCTTCGAGTTCGTGACTCGATCGAAACGCAGTCCGCCCCGGGACCGAGTGTGTCGGGCTCCGGGGCGGAATGCGTAAGGCTTACTTGCCGATGACAGCCAGCACGTCACGTGCCGACAGGATCAGGTACTCCTCGCCGGCGTACTTGATCTCGGTGCCGCCGTACTTGCTGTAGATGACGGTGTCGCCTTCTTTGACGTCGACCGGGATCCGGTTGCCCTTTTCGGTGACACGACCCTCGCCGACTGCGACGACGGTGCCTTCCTGAGGCTTCTCCTTGGCTGTGTCGGGGATGACCAGACCGGAGGCGGTCGTCGTCTCGGCCTCGTTGGCCTGGACGAGGATCTTGTCCTCGAGCGGCTTGATTTTCACGCTCGCCACGTTGAGCCCTCCAAAGTTATGGGGTACGCGTCCGGGGTCGGATCCCCGGACTGCTGTGTTTTCGGTTTTCTTTACGTTCACAGCTCTTCGCTCGTTCCCGTCGTCGCGGGTGCCGGGACTTCGCTCAGCGCCAACTAGCACTCTATACACGCGAGTGCCAGCACTCAACCCCAACGGTTGCAAGCTTTCGAGACCGGCCTTCCCGACCCCCGTTCGTTCCAGACGCAGCCGCTCACGTCCGCGCCGCAGCACTCGCCATCGCGGCTCGGACCAGCGGCGCCACCTCGGTGCCCAACAGTTCGATCGATCGCAGGACTTTTTCGTGCGGCAACGTCCCGACACTGATGTGCAGCATGAACCGTTCGAGCCCGAGGGTGCGCGCCGTCGTGACTATCTTGTCGGCGACCGACTTCGGGTCACCGATGAACAGGGAGCCGTCGGCCGACCGAGATTCCTCGAACGACGCCCTCGAAATCGGGCCCCACCCACGCTCGCGCCCGATGTGCGACATCGCGACTCGGTAGGGCGGAAAGAACTCGTCGGCCGCGGATTGGGTCACCTCACCGACGTAACCGTGTGCGTGAACTGCGATCGGCGCCGGCGGCTTGCCGAATTCGGCGAGTGCCCGACGGTGCAGGCCGGCGAACGGTGCGAATCGCGCGGGCTCGCCGCCGATGATCGCGAGCGCCATCGGCAGCCCGTACGAGGCGGCGCGCACGACCGACTGGGGGTTTCCACCGACACCGACCCAGACGGGCAGCGGATCCTGGAACGGCCGCGGGTATACGGCAACGTTCTGTAGCGCGCTGCGATGCGTGCCCGACCAGGTGACGCGCTCCGACTGCGTCAGGGCGACGAGCAGGTCGAGTTTTTCGTCGAACAGTTCGTCGTAGTCGGCCAGGTCATAGCCGAACAGCGGAAACGACTCGGTGAACGACCCGCGTCCGGCGATGATCTCGGCACGACCGGAGGACATCTGATCCAGCGTGGCGAAATCCTGGAACACCCGAACCGGATCGTCCGAGCTGAGCACGGTGACGGCGCTCGTCAGCCGAATGGATCGGGTCGAACCGGCGATGACGCCGAGAACGACAGCCGGTGCAGAAGCCGCGAAATCCTCCCGGTGATGTTCGCCGACGCCGTAGATGTCCAGGCCCGCTTCTTCAGCGGCCTGCGCCTCCTCGATTACCTCGCGCAGGCGGTCCCCGTGACTTCTCACCTCGCCTGTACGCGGGTCCGGATACGTTTCGACGAACGTGGTGACGCCCATTTCGAACGGGTGGATGCTCATAGGAAAAGGTTAATGCGAGACGCACTCGTCGGAATTTTTGCGATGTTTCGGATGCCTCCACTGTTCGTAGGTGATCGGACGCGGACTTCCGCTTTTCGCTGCAGTCGAGCCCGTCATCGGCGCAGGTCGAGGCACCTTTCTCTCCACGTCGATCATCGCCTGGTCCAGGAAAAGAATGGCCGCCAATTGTTTTGTATCCACCGTCGATATAGACCGGGTGCGGCGATTCACATTCGCGCGGGGAGCTCTGTAACGTTAAGATAACGGGACGCGACAACAATGTCGGCGCTGCACCGATTCGAGTACGGCGCACCTCGAACCAGGCCCGCGCGGCTGCGTTCGAAATCGACCACAGGGTGGGGGGTGCACGATGAAGGCTGCCATCGGGGTCTCCTCGGGCGCCGAAGTCGTCTGCGCTGCGCTCGTCGTGGCGGCGGACGACGGTTCGCGCACCGTCGAACACCGCACCGTCTCCTCAGATCGCGAAGTCAATACCGATACCGGTGACCTCGTCGCTTCCGCGATCGAACTGATGGTGTCGCTCGCACCCACGCCCGCAGGCACAGCTGCACACCGCGGCGAACGCAGTGTCGACCAGATCGCAGTCACCTACCGGAGTCCAGGGCAGTTGTCGTCGGTCCGATCGGCGCTGTCCGGTTCGCACCGCAGCGCGCGGCTCGTGCCGGAGGCTGCCGCAGCCGCCTCGTTCTTCGACGATTCCGGACTGATTGCACGCTACGGAACCGTTGCGATCGTCGACATCGGAGCCACGGGAACAACGGTGTCGATCGTCGACACCGTTACTGGGCACGTCCGAATCGACGATCGCACCGACACATTCGGTGGAGTCGTCGTCGACCGACTGGTCAGGGACCTACTCCACGCCCGACCCGGGTCGATGCGCGACGATCGCGGTGCAGTGACGGCACGCAGCCGCTCCGTCAAAGAACAGCTGTCGATGCACGAGTCGGCAGCAGCGGGCGGAACCGGCGACGCCGCGACCATCGACCGCGTCACGCTCGAGGAGGCCGTTCAACCGCATGTGGAGGCCCTCGCACGGTTCACCGCCGCCACCGCTGCCTCGGTCGACGCTCGCCTCGACGCCGTCGCACTCATCGGCGGCAGCGCGCACATCCCGTGCGTCCGAGTCGGCTTCGAGTCGACTCTGCGCCTCACCGTCGTCGTTCCCCCCGACCCCGATACGGTCCTCGCCACGGGCGCAGCACTGCTCGCACTCGAGTCCGAGTCCAGCTCCTATCCCGTCGCCGGCAGGGGAGCCGACGGCGACGGTCGATCCATGGGCCGGTTGTCCGGCGTTCTGGCAGGCGCTCTGGTGGCGGGTGGACTCGTGCTCGCATACGGACTCCAGGCGCTGACGCCGAGCGACGACGCAGGCGTTTCGCCCGCAGGTTCGGCCGTACCGTCGGCCAGGGCAGTCGCGGGCGTCGAAGAGTCCATAGCCGACGTGGATTTGGACGACACAGCAACGAGTACATCCGACGTCGGTGCCACCACGGACGGCGACACATACCCGCAGATGAGTTCGACTTCGCCGTCGTCGGCGTGGACGACTGCACGCGCACCCGCAACGCCCACGCTGCATCCCGCGCCCGATCTGCCGATCATTCCGTGGCCTTCCCAGCCGGCGCGCGCGCAGCCCGACGAAGTTGAAGTCGACGTCGCACAGCCACCTGCCTCGCCGCCCACGCTGCCGAGCCCGTCGCCGGACGAGTCGACTGAGGTTCCGCTGCCTGACAGCCCAGGCGGCCCAGGCGGCGGGACGCCGCCCCCGTCGACGACTACGCCACCACCCGTCACCACGCCGCCCACGACGACACCACCCGTCACCACGCCGGAGGTTCCAGTTCCGACACCGAGTCCGACGGAGATCGCTCCACCCACCCAGATCGAGCCGACGACGATCGGGGCACCCACGACCGAAGTCAACGGCGTTCCCACCTCGCCCGAGCTGACGCCGCCGCCCACGGTGTGGACCCCACCTCCGGCCGCGCCGGCGGGCGACACCGCGTGGACCGAATCTCGGACGCCCGAATCGTCGACGACCGTGCAGTCAGCGTTGCCGGTTCCCGGCTGAGTCAGCGTTGCCGGCTCCCGGCTGAGTCAGCGTTGCCGGTTCCCGGCTGAGTCAGCGACGGCCGGAGGTAATGCTGGTGGAGACCGGCAGTCCCGGATCGGTCGCAGCTCGCAGATCCGACGGCGGAGCCCCGCCTGCCACGAGATGTGCACCGAGTGCGGCGATCATGACACCGTTGTCGGTGCACAGCCGCGGCTTTGGAATCCTCAACGTCAATCCAGCTGCGGCACAGCGCGACTCGACCATCGACCGAATGCGCGAGTTGGCTGTGGCTCCCCCGCCAAGTACCACCGTGTCCACATCGACGTCGGTGGCAGCCCGAACGGCCTTGAGCGTCAGCACATCTGCCACCGACTCCTGGAACGACGCGGCGATATCTGCCACCGGTATCTCGTCCCCTGCTCGGCGACGCGCTTCGACGAACCGCGCCACTGCCGTTTTCACACCGGAGAACGAGAAGTCGTACCTCGCGTCACGCGGACCCGTCATGCCCCGGGGAAACGCGATGGCGTTCGGATCGCCCTGGCGGGCAGCGTCGTCGAGTGCCGGACCACCCGGGTAACCGAGGCCGAGCAGACGGGCAACCTTGTCGAAGGCTTCACCCGCTGCATCGTCGACGGTGGTACCGAGTTCGACGATGGGCGCACCGAGATCGTCGACATGGAGTAGGTGGGTGTGCCCGCCGGAGACGAGCAGAGCGACACACGACGGCATCGGTCCGTGTTCCAGTGTATCGACGGCGACGTGTCCACCGAGATGGTTCACCGCGTAGAACGGCACTCCCCACGCCGCTGCATACGCCTTTGCCGCGGCAACACCGACCAGTAGAGCACCTGCCAGGCCGGGACCGATGGTGACCGCGACGGCATCCGGGCGATCGATGTCTGCCGTTGCCAGCGCACGGCGCATGGTCGGGACGATTGCCTCGAGGTGCGCCCGCGACGCCACCTCGGGAACCACACCACCATATCGCGCGTGCTCGTCGACGCTCGAGGCAACTTCGTCGGCCATCAACTCGCAGACACCGGAGTCGTTCCAGCGCACGACACCCACGCCCGTCTCGTCACACGAGCTTTCGATTCCCATGACGATCATGGTGTCGCCTCCCCCGTCTCGGTACCGCGTCGCTGCATCGTGAATGCGTCTGCGCCACTGGGCTGGTAATAGTTGCGTCGGGTTCCGACGATCACGAAGCCTTCTCTCGAGTACAACTCGATCGCCGCGGTGTTGTCGGTTCGCACCTCCAGGAATATCGGCCCGCCGTGCCGATCGGCCGCAGCGAGAAGCGCATCGAGCAAGGCGCCTCCGATACCGCGACGGTGCGCGGCCGGGTCCACACCGATGGTGTGGACCTCAGACTCCGCAGATGCACCGCGGCCCAGCAACGCGATGCCCGCATACCCGAGCAGGCGTCCATTTTCTCTGGCAGCGACGTAAACATTATGCGGCGCAGCGAGTTCGGACAGAAATGCCCGTTCGGGCCACGGGTCGTCGCCCGGAAACAGAACACTTTCCAGTTCGGCGCAACGCGCCGCGTCCTCCGCGCGCAGAGGTGCGATCTCGACCGTCACAGCGCAGCCTTTTTCACAGCGAAGCCCTTTTCGCGGCCGCGCGTTCCTCGATGGTTTTGGCGTCCGGTCGTCGCAGATACAGCGGAACCAACGGGTCCGGAACGCCGCCTGCGATCAGCACTTCGTATGCGACGGAGACCAATCCCTCCGGCGACGGCGATTCGATGTCACGCACGGGCAGGTCGAACAACGCCGCGTGTGCCGGCGATCCGGCCGCGGCCGCGGCGTTGCCGCGGTCGACCAGATCGGGCGCGGACACGTCCGGGCCCGCGACCCGAACGCCGTCGCAGTATTCGGCCCAATAGACCTCACGTCTGCGCGCGTCGGTGACCACGAGCAGGTCGACCTCGTCGATCACCTGAGCGGCGATGGCGTCGAGGCTGCAGACACCGTGCACGGGGAGACCCAGCGCATCACCGAACGCCGCGGCCGTTGCCATACCGACCCGCAGGCCCGTGAACGGCCCGGGACCCACGCCGACGACGACCGCATCCAGATCAGCGGGGCTCAGCCGAGCTTCGGCGAGGCATTCCACAATGTTGGGAGTAAGGATCTCGGCATGCAGGCGGGCATCGACGACGACACGCCGGGCAAGCGTTCGCATGCCGGTCCGATCGTCGCCGGTCAGAGAAATCACGCCGGCAATGACAGCGGGTGTGGAGGTATCGACGGCGAGAACGAGCACGGTGATTCAGAGTACCCGCATGTCACCGCGGTCCGGATGCGGCTGTCGACACGGCCGTCGGTACACAGCTATTGCTGGGCCGAGCCGATTCGCTGCACGCGTACCAGGCGGGCGTCGGTGTCGTCGTCGCGGCTGATCCGCACCGAGACATGACTGTCGGCGAGTTTCTCCACCAGACCCTCGCCCCACTCCACGACGACGACCGCATCCTCGAGGTCGGAGTCGAGGTCGAGAGCGTCGAGTTCGTCGAGTGCCGATTCGCCCGACATGCCGAGGCGATAGGCGTCGACGTGCACCAGCGTCACGCCTGGTTCTCCGTTCGGGCGCACGCCGGGCCGGTGTTCACGAGCAATGACGAACGTCGGCGAACTCACTCGGCCGACCACTCCGAGACCGACCGCGATCCCCCGCGTCATCGCGGTCTTGCCCGCACCGAGCGGACCGTCGAGAACGACGAGGTCGCCCGCACGAAGTGTCTGCGCCAGCCGGTAGCCGAAGTTCTCCGTGTCGGACGTCGTCGGCAGGATGATCTCGCGGCCGTCGAAGTGCAGTCCGGACCACGTGAGCTCGTCCTGTTGCGAGATCGCCGCGTCGTCGCTCTCAGACAATGCCCCTCCGCCCGGATCGACGCCGCCCACCGAAGTCCTTTCCGCGAGTGCCCAGACGGACGAGAGCCGCATTCACCTTGTCCGGGAATTCGAGTTGCACGAGGTGCCCGGCTTGGCGCACCCGCACCATCTCTGCGTTCGGCAGGGCATCGGCCATCGCGATGGAGCTGGCCAACGGAATTATCCAGTCGTCGTCGCCGCACACCACGGTGACGGGTATGCGCTCCAGCTCGACCAACGCGTCGCTCTCGTCGTGTAGTTCGAGGGTTTTCAAAAAGTTGACGATGGTGACCACCGACGTGTCGTCGATCATCTTCTGTGTGAAGGCCACCAATCGGGGGCTGACCCGCGTTCCGTAGGACGCAGCCCGCAGAACCGGAGCGATGAGCGCCTTGGCTGCACCACGGCCGAACTGGACGACGCCGGGCGAGGTGCGGACCGCGCGACGGAAGGCGTCGACCACCGGGTTGTCGAGGCTGCGGCCGAGCCCGTTCTCGGCAAGACCGGCTGCTGTGGTCGAGATCAGCCCGACCCCGATGACACGTTCCCGGACCAGCTGCGGCTTCTGCCGCGTCAGAGACAAAATCGTCATGCCGCCCATGGAGTGGCCGATGAGCATCAGCCTGCCGCGCGGGGCGACCGATCTGATCACCGCGTCGAGGTCCAGACCGAGTTGAGCGATGGTGCAGCTCTCGGTGGTGGGTGTGCCGGATCGGCCGTGCCCGCGCTGGTCGTAGAAGACCATGCGGACGCTCGATCCCCACTCCTGTTCGAGGGCTTGCCGCTGGAAGTGCCACGACGACATCCGCAGGCAGTATCCGTGGACGAACACTGCGGTGACGGGAGCGTCCGTCGGTCCGACCTCGCGGATCGCCAGCGGTACACCGTCGTCGGCGACGACGATCGAGCCACGGTCGGCGTCCATGAGTTCCAGGTTCTCGGCCGCAAGCGGATCCTTGTTGGAGCGCAGCAGGGTCTCGCGGAGCGCGATACCGACGCTGCCCAGGATGCCGAGGTTCTGAGCCAGGCTCACCGTGGCGCCTCCTCGGGTGTCGTCGACGGAATTCGAGGGCCCTCGGGAGCACCGACGCCGGCGTATCTGCGCCGTGCTCGTCCACCGATACCGGTGACCACCTCGTAGTGGATGGTGCCCAGCGTATCCGCCCAGTCTTGCGCGACGGGCACACCGTCGTCACCGGACCCGAACAGAACTGCCGTGTCTCCCTCCGCAACGCCGCTGCCGCTCGGGCCGAGATTCACCACAAACTGATCCATGCAGACGCGGCCGACCGACGGATACCGCATGCCTGCGATCGAGACGTCGAAGCGCCCACCGAGGTTGCGGATAACGCCGTCGGCATACCCCATCGGAATCAGTGCTAGGACGGTGTCCTCAGGGGCTGTCCACGTGTGGCCGTACGACACGCTTTCTCCGGCCCGGACCTTCTTGACCAGCGCTACCTCCGCCGACACCGTCATCGCGGGAACCAAATCGAATCCCCCGAGCTCGGGGATCGGTGACAGCCCGTACGCGGCGATACCGGGACGGATCATGTCGAAACGCAGATCGGGCCGCGTCAACGCAGCCGCCGAGTTTGCCAGGTGCACGATGTCCGGCCGAAGACCCGCCGCGCGAGCGCGTCTCACGGACTCGGCGAGTACAGCGGCTTGGCGGTCGTTCGCGGGATGGTTCGGCTCGTCGGCGCAGGCAAGGTGCGAGAACATGCCGCGGAGGCGGACCGAGCCTTCCGCGACCGCACGGCCCAGCGACGAGAGCACAACGTCCAGGGCGTCCGGTTCGACGCCGTTGCGGTTCAAGCCCGTGTCGATCTTGAGCGTCACCACCGCAGTCCGGCCGGTCCGGCGGGCTGCGTCGACCACCGCCGTCAGCTGCGACTCCGACGACACTCCCAATTCGATCCCGTTGTCGATTGCAGGCGCAAAATCGGTATCCCGGCGATGTAGCCACGACAGGATCGGAGCCGAGACGCCGGCCTGCCTCAGAGCGATGGCTTCACCGACCGTCGTAACACCCAATTCGGAGGCCCCGGCCGCCACCGCGGTCCGCGCCACCGCGAGTGCACCATGGTTGTAGCCGTCGGCCTTCACGACAACCATGGTTGCCGCGTCTCCTGCGTGGTCGACGAGAACCCGCACATTGTGGGTGATCGCAGCGAGGTCCACCGTGACAGTCGACCCTGCCCCGGTGTCCGGGTCGTCGACGGCTCCGTCGTTCGTCGCAGTTCTTCCGGTCTCCACAGCAGTCGATAGTGCCACCCGACGTTCGGCAAAAGTGCACTCGGCCCGACGAGACGGCCTTTTTGCTACACCTCGGCCGCGACCGAACGCACAATTCGGATGGCGTCGCGGATCGAGGAAAGCAGCGGACCCGCAGAGATCGGCGCGGCGAACTCGCCGTCCGAACCGTGGGCCGCCGTCGCCGCGGCAAGTGCATGCACACGCGTCCCACATCCCGCCGCGGTCAACGGCTCGAGTCCGGATGCCACGAGTGCCCCGAGGACGCCCGAGAGGACGTCACCGGAACCAGCGGTGGACGCTGCCGAGCCTCCAGCGTCGTTGACGAGCACGCGGCCGTCGGGAGCTGCGACGACGGTTGCACGACCCTTGAGCAGCACGGTCACACCCCAGTCCGACGCCAGTGCCCGCACCGCAGACACCCGATCCGGGCCGGGCGCTGCGCCGGTGAGCCGTTCGAACTCGCCTGCGTGGGGCGTCTGCAAGGTGGGTGCGGTACGCCCGCGCACCAGGTCGGGGGCGGACGCGACGATCGTGAGTGCGTCGGCGTCGACGACGACAGGCAGGTCGGAAGCAAGTATTTCGGAGAGCCACGCCTTCGAGTGGTTGCCGGTGCCGAATCCGGGCCCCACCACCCAGCTCTGCACACGTCCCGCCTTGTCGAGGTCGGTGACCGCCACGACCTCCGGGTAATGCGACACCACCTCGGCGGCGGCGGTTCCTGAATAGCGGACCATGCCGGATGTGGCGGCGACGGCTGCGCCGGCGCACAGCAGCGCGGCGCCCGGGTACTGGGCACTCCCCGCGACGACTCCGACGACGCCCTGGGAGTACTTGTCGTCCTGCGCCCGTGGAATGGGCCACAGAGACCCCACATCGGAGGGTTCCAGCGCCTCGAAGAACGGCTCCGGCAGGGTGAGACCGATATCGACGAGTTCAACCCTGCCGCAGTACGGCACCGCCAACACGTGAACAGGTTTGCGTGCCCCGAACGCGGTCGTGACCGCGGCACGAACCGCAGGACCGTCGACGGCTCCCGTCAACGGGTCGACCCCGCTGGGAATGTCGGCGGCAACGACGGGCGCGCTGATCGCGGCCACGAGTTCCGCCGCATCGGGACGCAGAGGGCCTCGGCCCGAAATTCCCACGATCGCGTCGACCACGATGTCGGGCGCCCCCGGCGTCGTCACGATCTTTCCGCCCGCTCGGCGGAACGCGTCGAGGCCGTCGGGGTGGGCTTCTTCCGGCTTCAGCAAAATTGCAGTGACCGACACACCGCGACGCCGCAACGCCACACCGGCCCACAGTCCGTCGCCGCCGTTGTCCCCGGACCCCACCAGCACACAGACAGCGCGCCCGAACACCCCGCCCGTCCGGGCCGTCAGTTCGGCCGTAACGACACTCGCGAGCCCATGAGCTGCCCGACGCATCAGCGCGCCGGGCGGCAAGGATGCGAGCAACGGGCGTTCGGCCGAACGGACATGGTCCGGGGTGTAATACTGCCGCATCGTCAGGTCCTTACCTGCGGAACGCCCGCTATTCGACGGTGACGGATTTGGCCAGATTGCGGGGCTTGTCGACGTCGTAACCGCGTGCCTGCGCCACCTCGGCCGCAAAAACCTGCAGTGGAACGGTCGAGAGCAGCGGCTGCAGCAGAGTCGGCGCCGCCGGGATCTCGATGAGGTGGTCGGCGTAGGGCCGGACGGCCTCGTCTCCCTCCTCGGCGATCACGACGGTGCGTGCACCGCGGGCCTGTATTTCGCGGATGTTGCTGAGCAGCTTCGAATGCAGCACGGCGCGGCCCTTGGGCGACGGCATGACGACGATGACGGGCAGACCGTCCTCGATCAATGCAATCGGCCCGTGCTTGAGCTCGCCTGCCGCGAAGCCCTCGGCGTGCATGTACGCAAGCTCCTTGAGCTTGAGTGCGCCCTCCAGTGCGACCGGGTACCCGACGTGACGTCCGAGGAACAAGATCGTCGGCGACGTGGCAAGCTCGCGCGCCAGCGCACGGACAGGCTCCACCGAATCCAGCACACGTTGCACCAGCTCGGGCATGGCTTCGATGTCTGCGAAGTCGCGGGCCACCTCGTCCGGGTATTTGGTGCCGCGGGCCTGAGCCAGGGCCAGGCCGACGAGGTAGTTGGCGGTCACCTGCGCCAGGAACGCCTTGGTGGACGCGACGCCGATCTCGGGGCCCGTGCGGGTGTAGAGCACGGCGTCGGCCTCACGCGGAATTTGCGAGCCGTTGGTGTTGCAGACCGCGAGCACCTTCGCGTTCTGCTCCTTGGCGTGCCGAACGGCTTCGAGGGTGTCGGCGGTTTCTCCCGACTGCGAAATGGCAACCACCAGTGTGGATCGGTCGAGAACCGGGTCGCGATACCGGAATTCGCTGGCAAGCTCCACCTCGACGGGCAGCCGAGCCCAATGCTCGATGGCGTACTTCGCCAGCAACCCGGAGTGATATGAACTGCCACACGCCACCACGAAGATCTTGTCGACCTCACGCAGTTCCTGATCCGAGAGGCGCTGCTCGTCCAACACGATTCGCCGGTTCACGAAATGCCCCAGCAGCGTGTCAGCGATGGCAGCAGGCTGCTCCTGGATCTCCTTGAGCATGAAGTAGTCGTAGCCGCCCTTCTCGGCAGCTGCGAGGTCCCAATCGATGTGGAACGGACGTCCTGTGGCGGGAGTGCCGTCGAAATCGCTGATCTCGTAACCGTCGGCGGTGATGACGACGACTTGATCCTGCCCCAGCTCGACTGCCTCACGCGTGTGTTCGATGAACGCGGCGACATCCGACCCGAGGAACGTCTCACCCACGCCGACACCGACCACCAGTGGAGTCGAACGACGCGCTGCGACAATGGTGTCCGGGTGCTTCGAGTGAGTGAACACCAGCGTGAACGCACCCTCGAGTCTGCGAACGACCGCCTTGGCGCTCTCGACGAAGTCGCCTTGCGTCCTGCCCGTCGCGTAGGCCTGCGACACGAGGTGGACCGCCACCTCGGTATCGGTGTCACTGAGGAACTCGACGCCCGCCGTCTCCAGCTCGGCACGCAGCGGCGCGAAGTTCTCGATGATCCCGTTGTGCACCACCGACACCGCACCCGACGCATCCCGGTGCGGGTGCGCATTGCGGTCGGTCGGGCGACCGTGAGTGGCCCAACGGGTGTGACCCATACCGGCCGTACCGACGAACGTGTCGAGGCCGATCTCGTCGAGCTCGGCCTCCAAATTGGCCAACCGCCCAGCCTTGCGTTCGACAGCTGTAGTGCCCGCCCCATCGAGGATTGCGATGCCCGCGGAGTCGTAACCCCGGTATTCCATGCGCCGAAGCGCCTCGACCACGACGCCCAGAGCCGGGCGGTGGCCGACGTATCCCACGATTCCGCACATGGTGGTTCAGGGTACCCGCCGAGCCGACAGGCCCGTACCTGCGTCGAACCCACCCGATCCGATAGCGTTGCCCCCGTGGCGACACCAAAGAAGCTCGCAGCTCTCCTCGGCAAACGTGGTCCGCACAAGGTGCTTCGCGGAAACCTTGCACTGGCCGGTCAGCCCGGCATCGTGTTCACCCCGGCGCAGGGCTACAACCTGCCCGGCGTCGCCTTCGGGCACGGCTGGCTGCTCGGCGCCGAGCGATAC
>NZ_JBAWFH010000180.1:0-1527 GCF_049591685.1 Rhodococcus sp. (in: high G+C Gram-positive bacteria)
GACCTAGCATTACAGTTGCGTTCTTGATTGGACGTGCGCGTGTTGCGCGGCAGCCTGATGAGCTCGGCGCCAGCATGACCATGCGATGACGTGGCGGGGTTCGATACGGCGCCTGGCCAGTCTGACGACGATGCGCCGTATCTCCTGGACGGACCAACGGATCAGGTTCGCGGCCTCGTCCGGGTTCTTTTTGGGGGCGTGGCATTGGCGCGGGCGCGGATGGCCGCGAGCATCGCGAACGCAAGCATGACGAGCGACACGTGCCGGCGCCAGCCATGCCACGAGCGGGTTTCGTTGTGGTCGAGGCCCAGTTCGTTCTTGGCGGTCTCGAAGCCGTCCTCGATGGCCCAGCGATGCCCCTCCACGCTGACGAGGGTTTCCACGGTGGTGCCGGCTGGGCACCAGGTGGTGAAGAAGGCGAGGTCTCCGTCAGCGACGTGGCGGCGGATCAGGAGTCCCCTGGTCCATGTGCCGGACATCCCCTCGGCGTATTCGTCGGCTTCGAGGTCCGCGAGTTCGAAGTATGCCCAGTCGTGCAGCCTGGCGCCCTTGGCGCCTTCGCCCGCCGACAGACGCCGCCATGCGCCGGGATCGAGGTCGCTCGCGATCTTCTCGGCGGCGCCTGCGACCACTGGCTTGTCACCCCACGAACCGAAGCGGTGATCGCCTTTCACACCCAGCACATAGCCCTTGCCGGCGCGCCGTAGCGCCTGTTCGATATCACCGACCCCGTAGACTGCGTCCGCCGCGACCCAAGCGAACGGCATATTGGCCGCGATTGCGCGGTCGATCATCTCCACCGCCAGCGCCGGCTTGGTTGCAAAGGCCGTGCCTTCGGGCACATGCGCCGCGGTCAGCCGTGTCGGATCGGTGATCCAGCTCTTCGGCAGGTACAGCGCCCGGTCGACAAAGGCATGGCCCTTTGCCGAGACATAGGCGGCGAACACGCCGATCTGGCAATTGGTCACCTTCCCCGCCGATCCGGTATACTGGCGCCCCACGCCACACGACGCCTTGCCCTGCTTCAGGAAACCAGTCTCGTCGAGGACCAACACCGCGTCATCCGTACCAAGATGCTCGATTGCATAGTCGCGCACGATGTCGCGCAAAGCATCCGCATCCCACCGCCCGCGTCCCAGAATCGCCTGTTGCCGCCATGGTCCGGCGTCACCCGCGGCCTCCGCGCGCATCCACCCGGTCTTGCGGCGTTCGTCGCCCAGCAGCCCTTCCAGAAAGCTGTTCGCCGATGCCGCAACCCGCTCTTGGCTGAACACAGGCCGCATTCGCGCCTTCACCTCGCGCAGCGATGACGCCCATAGTTCCAGCGTCGCCTCGATCGATGCTCCCGTCACCACGACCTCCATGCCAGGGCGATCCAATGCTTCAGAACACGGTCAAAAACGCAACTGTAATGCTAGGTGAAGCCCTACGTCAAGCGCGGCAAGATCGACGCCCTCGACGCGGAAGCGATCTGCGAGGCGGTCGCGCGGCCGACGATGCGCTTCGTTGCTCCAAAGAGCGTGGAGC
>NZ_JBAWFH010000181.1:0-6252 GCF_049591685.1 Rhodococcus sp. (in: high G+C Gram-positive bacteria)
CGGGTGCGGGTGCGGGTGCGGGTGCGGATGAAACCGTTGTCGGGGCTACCGTCGTCGCCGTCGGTGGGGTTGTGGTGGTGGCGGGAGCCGCGGGTGCAGCCTGAGCCGCCGGCGCTACCGTTCCGCACTGAGCGCTGGGCAAGACACCGATCACGCCGGGGTTGAACGAGATCGGCAGCGTTGTGGTCGGCCCCGACACTTTCTGACCCGATACCGCCCGGACGCTTGCGGTATAGGTGCCGCTCAGTGGCGCAGCATTGATCAGTCCACCATTACCGTTCTGCACGTTGTATGTCATGACCGTTCCCATTGCCGCCTTCGTTCCCACGTTGATAACAACGTCGGGCGACCCGGCCTTGGTCAAAACAATCCGATATGTGAAATTTTGCCCCGACGACTTCCACGTCAGTTGAGCCGACGGTGTCAGACCTAGCCCGGGCCGCAGAGTCGTGCACGTCAAGTCAGTGGGTGCCAACACCACTCCGGCACCGACGGTGAAGCTTCCGCTGGACGCTGGTGCGCTGTCGGCACCCCGAGCGAGGGTTGTGGGGGTGTTAGCCGAGGCCAGCCCCAGTGCTCCGATTGTGCTCAACACGGCAAGAACACCCAGCGTTCCCCTACTGTGGCGCCCGGTCGGCTCGGGGGGCGGTTCGACCACGGTCTCATCGCTCGCCTCTTCCTTGCCATTGCCGCGTGCGCCACTCGGACGCCAGGCGATCATCAGTAGGACGCCGACCAACACGCCGCCGGTGAACACGGCCACCGGGCCACTGAGCCAGGTGACGATGTAACCGAGCTTCGGGACGCTGAAGATGACGCGTTTGGCGTCGGAGACCACATAGGTCTCCGTGTCGGCATCGTCATTGTCGTCACCTTTCAGCGTGAGGGTGACCGCGTTCGAGCCCGGCGCTTCCACGGACACGATGCGGTGGGTGATCGCGGTACCGGCGGTGTTGGTGACGTTGACGATGTCGCCGACGCGCAATTCGGTCGCCGGGGTGTCTTTGGCGAGCGCCAGCGCGCCGGTGTCGATGGCCGGCGACATCGATCCCGAACGGAACACAAGAGGAGTTATGCCGAAGAACAGTGCTGCTGCTGTCGCCAGCACGCAGAGCAGACCTGCGATTGCGCCGATCGTCAGAGCGGTTTCGCGAACGACAGCATTGCGCCGACGGCCGGATGGGTCGCCCCCGACGGAGTCAACTGCCTCTTGGGTACCGATCATGCCGCCACCGATACCGCGTCGAAGGTGTAGACGATGTTGCCTGTCACCGGGGGGTCGGGCAACACGGCGGTGGTGGGCAGCGTGACGCTGATGCACAGTTGGTCGGTACCGCCGACGGGAACCGAACGGGTCAAGTTCGGGAACGTTTTGGTTCCGGCCAGACTGTTAACCGTGCTCGCTGTACCCGTGCAAGTTGCTGCGGCATACACCGAGCTGTTCAACAACGTGCCGAGCGCCTGGTTGGTAGCGGTGACTTTGATCGTGTAGTTGAAGCCGATGCTCCCCGAGTTCGACACTACGAGTGGCGCGCTGACTGTAGTGCCCGGGCCCAGATTTGGGCTGGTCAGCGCGGTGGCGAAGGCGGGAGGATTGGCATCGACCGCTGGATTACCCAGTTTGATGTCGATGAGACCTGTCGTGAAGGCCCCGGAGGTGGCCGTGGAAGAATCGTTCCACGCAGCCATGGTCCCGACGGCACCCAGTCCGAGGACGATCCCGATCGACATGAGTGCCCGCGCTCGCGCACCGACGAGTGCCTTCGCCATTGCGCGGCCGCGCACGCGTGCCCCGCTCTGCTTGCCCAGGCTCGCCATCATCGCTCTCCATCTTTCGTTTCGTCGAACGCCGGCACACAGGGCGACGTTGCTCCGCCCTCACCCCACTGCAGAACTACGTCGAGTTCGGCCTGCTTCTTCTGCGTCTCGTCGGTCGCCAGGTCGGACATGTGCACCGTGGCGACCACAGCTCGTTCGCTGCCCGCGGGGATCACTATGTCCGCGCACCTGGCCATTGCGCTGCCCAGTCCTACCGAAAACGATTCCGCTCGTACGGAATCCGGACCGTCCACATGGATCGACAAGTTACCGTCTTCGTCGGTGCCGTTCCGAACTCGAAATTCGGCCGTACGGGTGTCGCCCGGTACCCATCGGATATTGCGGTCGAACATGGGACCCTCCAACGAGGTCGACCACAATCCGTCGTTTTCGCTGTGATCGATGGTCTCCGAGTGGGGTGAACCCGACCCGAGCAGCGCGACGACGACAGCAGCACACAACGCGGTCAGACCTTGCGACACCCGGCGAGTCATGGCGTCGCACTTCCCCGTCGCTTCCTGTGGTCCACTGCAGCGCTGACGAACATCCACAGCGCGTAGAGCCCAAGACCGGATGCAATAACCGTCACCGTGATGGTGCGTTTGTCGCCATTGAGCCAATTATTGGCGTAACCCAGGTAAGGAATCGAGTACCACACTTTTCCGCGGATTTGCTCCTGCTTCACCGGATTTTCGTCGTCGACATCGTTGTTGTCTCCACGCGTGATGAAGGTTCGCTCTCCCGCTCCGCTCTGACGTACTGCGACGATGCGGTGCGTGACCACTTCCGGTTCTCCCGAACGCATTTGATAGGTGATGGGCGAACCAACAGCGATGTCGCGACCCTCGGCTGGTTTGACGACGACGAGGGAACCAGGCGGGTAGGTGGGCTTCATGGAACTGGTGAGAATGGTGTATGGCGTTGCGCCGGCAACGAAGGGAACCACGATGGTCGCGGCCAGTATCGCGATCATTGCTGCGAGGAGCGTGTACGACAGAATGTTCGTCGTCCACCACCACACGCCAGTGTGTTCGTCCGAATTCTCCGCCACATGCTTGTTTCGGTCCGCGCGGACGGCCGGAGTTATACCGGTGTCGTCGTTCATGCCTGGTCCGCTCTGAAGGAGAGTTTGACGGTCGACGTTGCATTCTGAGGCGGGTTGTCTCCCAACGTCACTCGAAAACACCACACTTCGCTGGCACCGGATGCGAGGGGCCTCGCCGACGACTGTGCCGATCCCAGAGGCCCGTCGTACAACGACGTCGCGTTGGTCGGCGCAGCGCCCGCAGGACAATCGGCAACCGCGTTCACGCGCGAAGCCCTGAGCGTCAACGGCAATGCCCCGCTCTGCGAAGCGCTTTGAAGTCGGTAGGTCATAGCGGTGGTTCCCGCGTTCTTGACCGACAGCGGTGCCTGCGAAAAGCGGTTGGGTCCGAGGTTGTTGCCTCCCAGCGAGGTAAGTACGAATTCATTCACCTCCGCGCCGACCGGACCCACGCGGATATCCAGCGTTCCCGAGCGGATGCTGCCGCCGGCTATCACCTGCTCGTCCTGCCACAGCGCGTCCGTCACTTGCGCCGACCCGAAGGCCAGCACAAGGACGGACGCCGCTGCAAAGGCCCATAACCTGCCGTGCTTCATCGCGTTGGTTACGGACGAACCTGCACGAGATCGAGCGTGAAGTTCTCGAGGTTGAGCGTCTCGTTCTGCGCGATCTGGTCGGTGGTCGCCTCATTGAACGTAAAAGTTACCTTGACCTGTACGTCCTGGTCTTCAGACGTGATGCGGGCAGATGTTCCATCTGTCGGTAGTTGAGTCCCACCGGACGTCGCCGTTACCGTCGGCGTTCCGATAGCGGAACGCAAGGCTGCGTCACCGGTGATGGTGGCCGTGTCTGCCTTCAGGTCCGCCAGGAGGTTGTCACCCTCGGCGAGAATGTTGTAGTCGGCGGTGAATTCGATGATGTCACCGGGAACAATTCGGTACGTGACCGGGTCGATCACACTCGCCGCGTTGACATCACCGGAGATTTCGCGCCACACGGGAGTGCCGTCCGGCTCGATGTCGAGTTCACCCGAGGTGATGGTGCCGCCCTCGGTGTCGGTGCTGTCCTGCCACAGTGCGAACGATCCGAGCCCGCCGAGGAGAAGAACTGCTGCACCGCCTGCTGCGACTGCGCCTTTGGTTGCCTTGTTCATACGATCGACTTTCTGTTCACGGCCCGACTGTTTCGGACCCTGCATGGGTGACTTCGATCGTCATCGAAGCGGCCTACGGCCTCCGCACGCGAATGCGATACCCAACTTGTCGAACGCAAACACCGCTTCGTTAGCACTGCGCAAAGAAAAGTCAAAGGGTTTGTTCGCTCCGAAATACCCATCCAAGCGCTGCGCAGCTCCGTTGCACCGATCGTCAATAACGTTGCAACACAACAACAGCCGCTTTATGCAAGATAAAGCGGCTGTTGTTTTCATTAAGCACCTCGAAACCGACCGGTCCCGCGGGATGGAAATGGAAAATCAGAGTCGCAATTCAGGAGCCGAGAATGTCCCTGCGCACGATGGTTTGGTCGCGGCCGGGCCCGACGCCGATGCACGACATGTGCGCACCGGAAAGCTCTTCGAGACGCAGGACGTAATTCTGTGCATTCTGCGGGAGGTCTTCGAACTTGCGGGCGCCGGAGATGTCTTCCCACCAGCCGGGCATTTCTTCGTAGATCGGCTTTGCGTGGTGGAAACCGGTTTGCGTCATCGGCATCTCTTCGAGGCGTTCGCCGTCGACCTCGTACGCGACACAGATGGGGACGGTGTCGAGGCTGGAGAGCACGTCGAGCTTGGTCAAGAAATAGTCGGTAATGCCGTTGACGCGGGTGGCGTAGCGAGCGATGACGGCGTCGAACCATCCGGTGCGACGGGCACGGCCGGTGGTGACGCCGACCTCGCCTCCCTGCTTGGCGAGGTATTCACCGGAGTTGTCGAACAGCTCGGTCGGGAAGGGCCCCGAGCCGACGCGGGTGGTGTACGCCTTGAGAATGCCGAGCACTGTGGTGATCTTGTTCGGCCCGATCCCGGAACCGACTGCTGCGCCGCCTGCGGTCGGGTTGGAGGACGTCACGAACGGATAGGTGCCGTGGTCGACGTCGAGGAGGGTGCCCTGCGAGCCTTCGAGCAACACGGTCTCGCCCCGCTCCAAGGCCAAGTTCAGTTCCAACCTGGTGTCGGCGATGCGGTGCTTGAACTTCTCGGCCTGACCGAGGACCTCGTCGACCACCTGCTGCGGGTCGAGCGCCTTGCGGTTGTAGATCTTCGAGAGCACCTGGTTCTTGAACTCGAGGGCCGCTTCGACCTTCTGCGTCAGGATGTTCTCGTCGAGAACGTCGGCAGCGCGGACGCCGACGCGAGCGAATTTGTCCTGGTAGCAGGGTCCGATACCGCGGCCGGTGGTGCCGATCTTGCGGGCTCCGAGGAAGCGTTCGGTGACCTTGTCGATGGCCACGTGGTACGGCATGATCAGGTGCGCATCGGCGCTGAGCAGCAGTCCGGAGGTGTCCACGTCGCGGTCTTCGAGGCCCTGCAGTTCGGTCAGCAGCACGCCCGGGTCGACGACGACGCCGTTGCCGATGATGTTCTTCACGCCGGGCGTCAGGATCCCCGAGGGGATCAGGTGGAGGGCGAACTTGTCGCCGTTCGGAAGCACCACGGTGTGCCCGGCATTGTTGCCGCCCTGGTATCGGACGACCCATTGAAGTCGTTCGCCGAACAGATCGGTGGCTTTGCCTTTGCCCTCGTCGCCCCACTGGGCGCCGATCAGGACTATCGCCGGCATGTGCTCTCCTGGTGTTTCTTCGCGTGCAATGACATGAGCGGAGGTTGCTGCCAGGTGTGCAGGCAGGCCGGGGCGTCAGTCTAGCCGAGGCGATGCGTCACCCGTCATGGCGCTACGGTGGTCTCGGACAAGAGCACGTCATGCGCTCGAGGGGGCACGCCCCGAGCAGTCGGCCGATTTGGGGAGCACTGTGACACCGTTCGTCCTGCAATGCGGAAACCCGCCGCTGCCGATCTCGCTGACGGACGTACCACTCACCTCGGCGTCGAGCGTCCCCACCGACGACGAATGCGCCTCGCTGTTCTCCGACATCGGCACTGCGAAAGACCCCCGCGTCATCGTTCTGGGTAACGACGCCTCGCTCGCGGCAGTTCTGACGCGCCTCATGCGGACGGAACGACTGCACTTCGAGGTCGCGTTCGTCCCTGAGGCCACGACGGCCGCAGCGCATATTTACCGACTCGGTACGGGGTCGCGCGCGGCGAAAGTCGCCATCACCGGTACTGCGAGCCCGACGCCGCTGATTCGCGATGACGCAGGCAAGGTCGTCGTGGGGCACGCGCTTGTCGAGGGCCCGGCCGGTGGATCGCTCGAGGGCGAGGCCTACGT
>NZ_JBAWFH010000182.1:0-8688 GCF_049591685.1 Rhodococcus sp. (in: high G+C Gram-positive bacteria)
ACTCAACGCTGCGGTCGGCGGCGGCCTGTCGTCGCGACTGTTTCAAGAGATTCGCGAAGAACGTGGTTTGGCCTATTCGGTCTACTCCTCTGTCGATACCTTCGCCGACTCGGGCGCATTCTCGGTCTACGCCGGCTGCCAACCCGAGAATCTCGCCGAAGTGACGACGGTTGTGCGAGAGGTGCTGACGCAGGTGGCATCCGACGGCATCACCGACGACGAGTGCGCTCGGGCCAAGGGGTCGTTGCGCGGAGGACTCGTTCTGGGGCTCGAGGACTCCGGTTCGCGGATGAACCGCATCGGCCGCAGCGAACTCAACTACGGCAACCATCGAGACATCTCCGACACGCTGTCGAGGATCGAACAGGTGACCAACGACGAGGTCCGCGACGTTGCCCGGGTGTTGCTGACGCGGCCCTTCGGTGCAGCGGTCGTCGGCCCGTACAAGAACGAGCGTCAGCTACCCGCGTCGGTGAGGTCGCTCGTCGGCTGATCGTGCGCGAGTGCGTCCACCGGTGCCTTACTCTGGTGTACGCATCGGATCCAATCGGGGAGCAGGCAGCATGTGGTACTGGATTTTCAAGTACGTTCTGATCGGCCCCGTCCTGAGGATGCTGGGTCGGCCGCGGATCGAGGGCGCCGAGCACCTTCCCGCCACCGGCCCGGTCATCCTTGCCGGAAACCACTTGACCGTCGTGGATTCGTTCTTCTTGGTATTGGTAGTTCCGCGTCGGGTGCGGTTCATCGCCAAGAGCGAGTACTTCACCGGCAAGGGCATCAAGGGGCGTCTGATCAGCTGGTTCTACACCAGTGCAGGTCAGGTGCCGGTCGATCGCAGCGGCTCGGGCGCGGGTGAACCTGCCCTCGATGCTGCACGAAAGATTCTGGCGGACAACGCTGTCTGGGCAATCTACCCAGAAGGCACTCGGTCACCGGACGGTCGGCTGTACAAGGGCAAGACCGGAATGGCGCGAGTGGCTCTCGAAACCGGCGCGCCTGTTGTCCCCGTCGTCATGTTCGGCACCGAGAAGTTCAATCCTGTGGGAAGCCGCATGTGGCGTCCGGCAAAGATCGTCGTCCGTTTCGGGGAGCCGATCGATTTCAGCCGGTACGAGGGTTTCTCGGAGCACCGCGCCATCGTGCGCTCCGCAACCGACGAAGTGATGTACTCGTTGATGAACCTGTCGGGCCAGGAATACGTCGATATGTACGCAGCCTCGATCAAGGCAGCCTGACCCGGGGCGCAATCGTGTGGCACTGGTGAGAGTTCCCGGTGGGGACTCTGTGAAAAACGCTGCGAGAGAACGTTTCTCGGTTCATGCGCGCTAGCGTTTGCGCATGACCAAGAGAGCGTTCGCCCTGATCCTCGCCGCTACCGCCGGGATGTCGCTCAGTGCATGCGGTGGAAACGAACCGGTACCCGATCGACCAGCCGAAATGTCGTCCGGCGCGCCGGGCACATCACCGCTGCCCGACTATCCGCCCGTCCCCACTCCCGAAGCCTTGAACGGTCGAGTTGCGTGGGGATTCGACCCTGCTGTTCCGGTGGGGGAGAAGGCGGCGTTCGTTCAGGGTGCAGAGGACGACCCGGCACTCGTCGAACAGGTAGTGGCCGCGGCCGTCGAGAACAACGCCGAGGTGGTCGTCACCAGCATCGACGACCTCGGGGCCGGTTCGCTTGCGGCAGGCGCAACGTTGTCCATCGGCGGACAACCGAACCCGACCACGTTGATCTTCGTCGCCGAGGACGGCGAGTGGAAGTTGAGCCGCGAGAACGCGTGCACCATCGCGGAACTCGCGGGACTGACGTCAGCCTCCTGTGCCGCCTGAATCAGCGCTTACGGCCGAGTAGCAGCTTCCACGGCACCGCGGCCGACTCGAGCTGAACCGACAGGCTCATCTTCGATTCACCGTCGTTTCGCTCCTCGAAGCGAATCGGCACCTCGGCGATTTTCAGGCCGCGGCGTACGGTGCGATAGTTCATCTCCACCTGGAAGGCGTACCCGTTGCTCTCGACGGACGCGACGTCGATGGCGTTCAGGGTTTCCGAGTGCCACGCCTTGAAGCCCGCCGTCGCATCCTTGACCTTCAGTCGCAGGATGGCGTTGACGTAGAAGTTCGCCCACGCGGACAGCGCCTTGCGGTGCCAGGGCCAATCACTTGCCACAGCGCCGCCGGGAACGTACCTGGATCCGAGCACCACAGCGGCATCCGTCGTGTTCAACGTTTCGACCATCGTCGGGATGACGTCGGCGGGATGCGAGAGATCGGCATCCATCTGGACGATGATGTCGGCGCCCTCGGCGAGCGCCCGAGTCATTCCCGCAACGTACGCGCGGCCGAGGCCGTTCTTCTCCGTCCGGTGTAGAACGGTGACCGGAAGTGGGCCCGTCTCTGCGAGCTCGTCGGCGATCTTGCCGGTGCCGTCGGGGGAATTGTCGTCGACGACGAGAACGTGCACGTTCTTCAGGTCCAGTCCTGCCAGCAGCTCGACGAGCTTCGGAAGGTTCTCGCGTTCGTTGTACGTCGGAACGACAACGGTCGTCTTCGGAGCGCCGCTGGGAAAAGTCACGCTCGTATGATCCGTGATCGGGGCGCGAAGAACCAAATAACGGCCGAATCGAGCGGAGGCGTACCGGGCGTTCGGCCAGGTCAGGACGCTTTCGAGCCGAGCGCCCTGTTGTCTGCGTCACATCCGCAACGGCTGTCGCGGGCCCATGGGCCATCTGTGGGCAAGTCCGGGGGCCCTACAGGGTGACGAACAAGGGGTAACTCGTCGCCGCAGCATCCTCGTACGGGGAAGGGCCCTCCGGCGGTCCCAGTAGGTGCCGCACCAGCAGAGTCGCGAGCGCAGCCAGTATTGCCACCACGACGATGACCGCGACCACGGTCAACAGTCTTCTCGGGCCTCCGAAGAGATCGTTCGAGCTCATGGCTTCATCATGGGCCATGATGACGGCGGCGCGGTCGGCGGCCTGTGTTTCACACTCCCGTGCGAGCCTCGTCGTCGCTGCCGTCGACCACTACGGAATCGCCGCCAAGGCGTTTTGCCTCGTACATCGCGGCGTCCGCGCAGTCGAGTAGTTTATCGAGCACCTCGCCGACGTCGCCGATCGGCATCGGTCGGTGGTGAATGCCGATGCTGGTGGTGGTCACGCCGATCGGATTGCACCCCGGCACGGCCCGCCGGAGCTGCTCCGCCGCATCGCGCACGAGCGACAACGGGCCGGACACCACAGCGACGAATTCTTCGCCGCCCGTTCGGGCGGTAACCGCGGGCAGCGGGAATGCCCGGGTGAGCGTCTCGGACGTCTTGCGCAGTACGTCGTCGCCGTAGCTGTGGCCGTGGCTGTCGTTCACCGATTTGAAGTTGTCGAGGTCGGCCACGAGAACGGAGACGCCCGGCGCGTCGTCGGTCAATCCGCGCACGGCTGCGTCGAGCCCACGGCGATTGCGAAGCCCGGTGAGGGGATCGAAGTGAGCTACCGCGGCATCGCGTTCGAGGAGCACGAGCAACGCCTGAGTCAGAAGCGGCGAAGACACCAGGACGAGCACGAGAACGACGAGGTACGCGGTGACCTGTGTGACGGGAGTGTCGTGTTCTGCCAGTGCAAATACGTAGAGAACAGCACATGTCGAGAGCGCCCACACCTGATGCGCGAAGAAGACTTTCGCATTGTGAAAAGCCGCTACGTAGTTTCCGATCACACCCATCAGCGAGGCCGCCAGCAGGGCAACGGACGGCTCGTCGAGCGCGAACAACGTGCCGGTGACGCCGAGTTCGGCATAGACCACGAACGCCAAAGACCAGGTGTAGTTCGGCCACGGTCCACGGAACCACGCAACGCCCACCACCACCGAGCTGAGTCCGAATGCCGCGATGACAGCCTGTCCGATGTCGTTGTCGCCGACGAGCGGAGTAGTCAGCGCGAGGACGCAGACGAGCCCGTAGATCCAGCAATAGATCCCGATGGCCGAGCGTGTGTGACGAAGCAACGGGTGCGACTGGGTGTAGCCCACTGTCCACGCGTAGTCGGTCGGTTGCGACCACCACTCGTGCAGCTTGTTCATCGAAACCTCGTTGAATGTGGGGCCGCGTCCGGCGGTAGCGCCTGCTGGTCGATTCAATCAGAAAACAAGACTGTGCGGTCGGGAAACGCGGCGTCACCGAGAACTCAGTGCAATCTCCGCAATCAACCCATGATGATCGGATCCTGGCACAGTGATGCGCTGGAGACTGCTCGCCGTGACGCCTCGCGTCAGCACGTGATCGATACCTACGACGGCTGGAAAGGGCTTGTCCGTGGGGTACGTCGCGATCAGTCCACTTCCGGTGCGGTCCGCGGCGTCTTCGTAACCGACGGCAAGAATGTCACGGAACCGGCTGTGGGAGCGCGTCGAGTTGAAGTCGCCGCTGACGATCACCTCGGGGCGGGTTGCGGACGCCTGTACTTCCTCGAGGAGAAGTTCCATCTCGGAAGCCCACAGCGTCGAGGGCGTCGGATATGGCGGGACGGGATGCACCGAGTACACCCGCAACGGCTCCTCCGACCCGACGTCGAGGTCGGCGACGAGGTTGGACAGTACGAAATCGGGGAGTTCTCGTGCCGCCGACATGGGGAAGCGGCTGTAAATGCCGGCCCCGCCGCCCCCACCGGGCGTGGGGCGGGTGAACCGGTACGGCAGCGCTCGGTCGACACCGGCAGCGCTCAGAGCAGACTCTGCATCGAAGGTGAGTTCTTGAACGGTCAGAACGTCGACGTCGTGCTCTCGGACGAATGCCGCGACGGCGTTGCTGTCGGCGAGACCGAGCATCAGATTGGCCTGCATCACCCTGATTGTTCGGCCCCCGGCATCAGCGCTTGCATTCGGTATGTAAAGCGGACCGAACAGCGCACCGCCGGTCGCAACTGCGGCCAGTGCAGCGACCAGAACGATCCATCGGCGTCCGAGGGCAGCGAGAACGGCGCCGGCAACGGACACCACGATCAGCGCGGGAGCGAAGGAAGCAAGCCTGACGATGTAGGCGTTCTCCGAGTGCGAGAAGTACGCAAACAACCCGGTAACGCTCACTGCCACGCACGCCGCGGCGACTACTCCGGCAGTGGATCTCCAGAAACGTCGGACGGGGCGTGCATCGTCTCGCATCGTGCGAGGGTAGCGCGAGTATCAGACGTGCGTCGGCGAGCTCAGAGCAGGAACTCCGCCGCTGCATTGGAAAGGTCGAGCAGGGGCTGCGGAAAGATGCCGAACACAATGGTGGTGACGACGCCCAGGCCGACGGCAACCGTGGTGCCCCCGCTCGGCCGAAGGACGCGCAACTTCGAATGGGCGTTTCCGTCGCTTCCCGCGGGGTCGGTGAAGAACATCAATACGACGAGGCGCACGTAGAAGACCGCAGCGATCGCACTGCTGAGTACCCCGACGACGACGAGTGGACCGGCCCCGTTTCCTGCCGCGGCCTGGAATACCGCGAACTTGGCGATGAAGCCGCTCGTGAGTGGTATTCCCGCAAACGAGAGGAGTAGGAGCGCGAAGACCGTCGACACGGCGGGGGACGTGCGACCGATGCCCGCCCACCGGGCCATCTCGGTGACCTCACCGTCATCGTCTCGCACCAGGGTGACGATGGCGAAAGCTGCAACGCTGCTGAATCCGTAGACGAACAGGTAGAACAATGTCGCCGAGAGGCCCTGGTCGTCGAAGGCAATGAGGCCAGTGAGGATGAACCCCGTGTGCGTGATCGACGAGTAGGCGAGCATGCGCTTGACGTCGGTCTGGGTCACCGCGAGGACGGATCCGACCGCCATGGTGACGATTGCCACCGCCCACAGCGCGGGAGCCCAGTAGTCGCGCAGGTCCGGCAGCGCCACGTAGAACAGTCTGAGCATTGCCCCGAACGCGGCGATCTTGGTGGCGGCAGCCATGAACGCGGTGATCGGTGTCGGGGCACCCTGATAGACGTCGGGGATCCATGAATGGAACGGTATGGCGCCCACTTTGAACAGCAGGCCGACCCCGACGAGTGCCGTTCCGAGGACCGCCAGCACGGTGTTGCCGTTGCTGTTGCCGAGCGCGTTGGCGATGTCGCCGAATTCGAGGCTGCCCGCGTAGCCGTAGAGCAGTGCGGCACCGAACAGGAAGAAGGCCGACGAGAAGGCTCCGAGCAAGAAGTACTTCATGGCCGCTTCCTGGGACAGGAGTCGGCGCCGACGGGCCAAGCCGCACAGCAGATACAGCGGGAGCGAAAACACCTCCAGCGCAACGAACATCGTCAGCAGGTCGTTGCAGGCGGGGAACAACAGAAGTCCACCGAGCGTGAACATGGTCAGCGGGAACACCTCGGTTTGCGAGACGCCCGCCTGGGAGGCCTGTCGCTCCGAAAGGCTGTCCGGCACGGCGGAGGCCTGCGGCGCGAAGGAGTCGACAGGCACTCGTTCGAGTGTGCGTTCACCGACCAGAAGCAACGATGGGATCGCTACGAGCAGCAGCGTGGCTTGTAGAAACAGCGTCGGGCCGTCGATCGCGACCGCCCCCATCACGGCTCGCGTGCCCACCGCGTCGGTATCGAACGCCGTGACCGCAACCGCTGCAACGGCGACCAACCCAGCTGTGCTCGCCGCCAAGGCCAACGTCACCTGGATGCGGTAGCGCGCTGCCCGAGGGGCGAAGGCTTCTACGACGACGCCGAGGATCGCAGCGGCGAAGACGATCAGCATCGGCGACAGTTGGCCGTATTCGATGCTCGGTGGCGTCAAGAGGCCGTTGTTCATCGTTCCCCTCCTGCTTCGGTGAAGTCGACGACGGTTACCGTGGTTTTTACCGCCGGTGTGATGACGTCGAGCAACGGCTTGGGGTAGACACCCAGGAACACGAGTAGAGCGATGAGCGGCACCATGACGGCAAGCTCACGCGGAACGAGATCCTTCATCCCGTCGTTCTCGGCGCGCTTCGGGCCCGTCATCACGCGCTGATAGAGCCACAGGATGTAGATGGCGGAGAGCACCAGGGCCGTCGACGCGACGACGGCCGCGACGCCGTATCGGGAGTAGGTACCGACCAGGACGAGAAATTCGCTGACGAACGGTGCGAGGCCGGGCAGGGACAAGGTGGCGAGACCCGCGACGAGGAAGGTGCCGGCCATGACGGGGGCCGCCTTCTGGACGCCGCCGAAATGAGATATGACCCGCGTCCCGCGACGTGATACCAGGAACCCCGCGACGAGAAACAGTGCGGCTGTGGACAGTCCATGATTGACCATGTACAGCGCCGACCCTGCCTGCCCCTGACCGGTCATTACGAAGATTCCCAACACGATGAACCCGAAGTGCGAAATCGACGTATATGCAATCAATCTCATGACATCGGTCGACGCGATCGCAAGAACTGCACCGTAGACGATCCCGATGACCGCCAACGTGATGACGACGGGCGCGAAGTAGCGCGACGATTCGGGAAAGAGCTGAAGGCAGTACCGGAGCATGGCGAACGTACCCACCTTGTCGACCACTGCCATCATCAACACCGCAGTGGCAGGGGTCGATTCGACGGCCGCGTCGGGCAGCCAGGAATGGAACGGCCACAACGGGGCCTTGATCGCGAAGGCGAACATGAACCCGAGGAAGAGTGCGTGAAGGGCGCCGGGGCTTACTCCGAGCTCACCTGCCGATGCTGCGGCCGCTATGTCGCGGAAGCCGAACGTGCCCGACTCGAACGCGTCGGATTGCATCGTGACGACGTACAGACCGACGACCGCCGCCAGCATGACGAGCCCGCCGAGCAGGTTGTACAGCAGGAACTTCACAGCGGCGGCCGCGCGGCCGGGGCCGCCGAAACCGCCGATGAGGAAGTACATCGGAATGAGCATTGATTCGAAGAAGACGTAGAACAGCAGCACGTCGAGCGCGCAGAACGACATCAGGACCATGGATTCGACCAGCAGCATGGCCGCGACGTAGACGTGGGGCGGTGTGCCGGGGCGACCGAACCGGTGATCGTTCCACCCCGCCAGCAGCAGCACGGGTAGGAGCACGGTGGTCAGCAGAATCAGGACGAGTGCTATGCCGTCGACGCCGAGTTCGTATCGCGCACCGAACGACTCGATCCACGAATGGGATTCGACGTATTGGAACCCGGGCGCACCGGGTTCGAACCCGACGACGAGTACGACGGCGACGGCCAGTGTTGCCAGCGATGCTGCCAGCGCGACGATCTTGGCTGGGCGAGCCATCGCGCGCGGAGTGAGCAGTACGACGCTTGCCCCCACAACCGGGAGCAACCACAGAACGGTCAACCAGGGAGTCACCACACCATCACCGCCACCATCATGGCCGCGACCACGGCAGTTCCGGCGAGCATCGTCAGCGCGTACGAGCGCACGTATCCCGTCTGTACCCGGCGTATTCGGGTGGACATCGTGGACACTCCTGCGGCGACCGCGCGCGTGGACCCGGACACGGCGGAATCGTCGAACCGTTCGACTGCACGGGTTACCCGAAGTCCCGGGCGCATCAACAGGGCTTCGTTCACGGCATCGCCGTACAAATCCCGTCGGGCCGCAGAAGTCAACGCAGACACCGGCTCAGGTGCAGTGGACGGCACCGGTCGTCGGGCATACCCGGCGTAGGCGATGCCGACGCCGATCGCGACGACGGTCAGGGCGAGGGCGGTGACGAGCCAGGCCGGTAC
>NZ_JBAWFH010000183.1:0-2047 GCF_049591685.1 Rhodococcus sp. (in: high G+C Gram-positive bacteria)
ACACCGAGGAACTCGGCTCCAACATGCTGGTGATCCGGGTGCAGCCGGACGAGGGCGTGACGATCCGGTTCGGCTCCAAGGTGCCGGGGCCGGCGATGGAGGTCCGCGACGTGTCGATGGACTTCTCCTACGGCCAGTCGTTCACCGAGGCGTCCCCGGAGGCCTACGAGCGGCTCATCCTGGACGTGCTGCTCGGTGAGCCGTCGCTGTTCCCGGTCAACGCCGAAGTGGAACTGTCCTGGAAGATCTTGGATCCGATCCTCGAGTACTGGGCGTCGGGCGGAACGGCCGAACCCTACGAGGCAGGCACCTGGGGACCGAGTTCCGGCGACGAGATGATGCACCGCACCGGACGAGAATGGAGAAGACCGTGATAGTCGACATTCCCGCCACCACAACGGCCGAGGTCGGCAAGAAGCTCGTCGAACTTCGCGAGTCCGGCGGAGCAGTCACCATCGGTCGTGTGCTGACGCTCATCGTAGCGAGTCGCGACAACAACAAGGCCGAACGCGCGATCGATGCGGCCAACGAGGCGAGCCGCGAGCATCCCTGTCGCGTCATCGTTCTCACTCACGGGGACAAGACGGCGGAGTCCAGTTTGGACGCACAGATCCGCGTCGGTGGTGACGCGGGCGCGTCGGAGGTAGTCGTTCTACGTCTCAACGGCGAACTCGCAGACCACGAACACAGCGTCGTGATCCCGTTTCTCCTACCAGACACTCCGATCGTCGCCTGGTGGCCCGACGAGGCACCGGTGGTCCCCGCCAAGGACCCGTTGGGCCGCCTTGCCATTCGCCGGATCACCGATGCAACCAACGCTCCGGACACTACGGCTGCCATCAAGAGCCGCTTGTCGAGTTACACGCAGGGCGACACGGATCTGTCGTGGAGCCGAATCACATACTGGCGCGGCCTCCTCGCCACCGCTTTGGATCAAGCGCCACACGAGCGGACCGTGTCGGCAACGGTGTCGGGTCTGGCCGAGGAGCCGGCGCTCGACATCCTCGCCGGGTGGCTCGCGTCCAAGTTGGGTGTCCCGGTGCACCGTCGGACCGGAGAGCTCCGGGTGGAATTGCAGCGCGAGACCACCAACATTTCCATCACTCGTCCGCAGACCGGTAAAACGGCGACGCTGAGGCGTACGGGGCAGCCCGACGCCGAGGTAGCGCTGGCACGGCGTGAAACACGTGAGTGCCTCGCCGAGGAACTCCGGCGTCTCGACAGGGACGAAATTTACGAGCTCGCACTGAACGGATTGTCGAAGGTGACCTATGAGTAAGACATCGGTGCTGAAGTTCCTCGACGCTCAGGCGTTGGTCGACGCCGCGCGGTCGCGCTTCGTCGACGTGGTCACCGCTGCGCAAGCCGAGCGGGGGTCCGCGTCGGTGGTATTGACCGGTGGAGGTACCGGCATCGCGCTGCTCGAATCGCTGCGCAAAGATTCGGGTTCGATCGACTGGGGGAAGGTCGACGTCTACTTCGGTGACGAACGATTCCTGCCCACCGGCGACTCGGAGCGCAACGAGGTCCAGGCAGCTGCCGCGTTGCTCGATCACGTGGACGTCCACCCCGATCGAGTGTTTCGCATGGCGTCGTCGGACGGCGCGCACGGAAGCGACCCGGACGTTGCTGCCGTGGCGTACGCGCAGATTCTAGGCTCACACTCGGACGGCGATCACACGCCGGCGTTCGACGTCCACCTGCTCGGAATGGGCGGTGAAGGACACATCAACTCGCTGTTTCCGCACACCGATGCGGTTCGCGAGAAAGATCATTACGTGGTGGCGGTGGAGAATTCGCCGAAACCCCCACCTGTGCGGATTACCCTGACTTTGCCCGCGATTCGACGCGCACGGCATGTGTGGCTGCTGGTGTCCGGAGCGGCCAAGGCGGAAGCCGTATCGGCCGCCGTCGGTGGAGCGGATCCGGAAGACGTACCGTCGGCCGGAGCCATCGGTTCGGAGTCGACGGTGTGGTTCCTCGATTCGGGTGCGGCATCCGAACTCGACACCGACTGACAGACAGGTATTTTCGGGCGGCGCCGAAC
>NZ_JBAWFH010000184.1:0-5476 GCF_049591685.1 Rhodococcus sp. (in: high G+C Gram-positive bacteria)
GGCCCGTACAAGCCCGAGCACTACCGGTACTGATCGAGCCGGTACTGCCGCAGTGGGCACATTGGTCGTCATCGAGGGAGTCGACGGCGCGGGCAAGAACACGCTCGCCCGTCGGCTCGTCTCGGTGTGGGAGCGCGACGGTCTCCGCGTGAAACGCATCGGGTTCCCGCGCTACGAACAATCGGTACACGCCGACCTCGCGGCGGAAGCCCTTCGTGGCCAACACGGGGACGTCGCCGGCAGCGTGCACGCGATGGCGCTGTTGTTCGCGTTGGATCGCAGGGACGCAGCGGAAGAATTGCGAACCCTCGGATCGACCAACGACGTCGTTTTGCTCGATCGCTACGTGGCGTCGAACGCCGCGTACACCGCAGCCCGTTTGCACGAGGAAATCGGCGGCGGCGCGGTCGAGTGGATTCGATCGCTCGAATTCGATCGCTTCGGCGTGCCGATTCCGAACGTGCAGATCCTGCTGGACGTGCCGGTGGAGCTCGCTGCGGAGCGCGCAGCGTCGCGGGAGAGCGAGGACGATTCGCGCGCCCGCGACGCGTACGAGAGGGACGGCGGTCTGCAAAGTAGAACCTCTGCTGTCTACGGCCAACTCGCAGCCTCCGGTTGGGCGTCGCCGTGGCACGTCGTCGGAGCGGACGTCGATCCGAATCGACTCGCCGCCGACGTGTTCAATGAGCCGTTCGGCGAGCAGAAAGTGACAACATAGGACCATGAAGCCTCGGATTCTCGTAGTCGACGACGACTCGGCTCTAGCGGAAATGCTGACCATCGTCCTTCGCGGCGAGGGATTCGAACCGTTCGTGGTCGGCGACGGCACCCAGGCCTTGGCGGCCGTTCGCGAGAACCGGCCTGACCTGGTGCTCCTGGATCTGATGCTCCCCGGTATGAATGGCATCGATGTGTGCCGCGTTCTTCGGGCCGATTCCGGGGTGCCCATCGTGATGTTGACGGCCAAGACCGACACGGTCGACGTCGTGCTGGGGCTCGAGTCCGGAGCGGACGACTACATCATGAAGCCGTTCAAGCCGAAGGAGCTCGTCGCCCGCGTCCGAGCGCGCCTACGCCGCACCGAGGACGAGCCGGCCGAGTTGCTCTCCATCGCCGACATCGTCATCGACGTTCCCGCGCACAAGGTCAGTCGCGGTGACGAACTCGTCTCTCTGACGCCGTTGGAGTTCGACCTGCTGGTCGCGCTCGCGCGCAAGCCGCGTCAGGTCTTTACCCGTGAGGTTCTGCTCGAGCAGGTCTGGGGATACCGCCATGCCGCGGACACGCGTCTGGTCAACGTTCACGTTCAGCGTCTGCGCGCGAAGGTCGAGAAGGATCCGGAGAATCCCGAGGTCGTATTGACCGTGAGGGGGGTCGGCTACAAGGCCGGGCCACCGTGATCTGGTTCTCTCGATCGCGGCGAAAAATAAACGGGACTTTCTCGCCGCTTCTGCGCTGGTTTCGCACGGTCGCGACGGCGGTCGGCCACTCCTGGCGCAGATCCCTCCAACTTCGCGTGGTCGTCTCGACTTTGACGTTGTCGCTCGTGGTCATCACAATTCTGGGCGCGGTGCTGACCAGTCAGATCACCGACCGTCTACTGGAAGCGAAGATCACCGCTGCGACGGAAGAACTCGAACGCTCGCGGACGACCGTCGAAGGTGCGTTGGCCGGTGCCGAAGATTCCACCGGTCTCGGTTCACGGCTCGAACGTGCGCGCTCCCAGCTGACCAACCGCGACATCGACGCAGGTCAGACTTCGGGTTCGGCGGGGACGTTCGACCCGGTTCTGATCGTCAAGGGCGACAGCGTTCGTGCGGACTCCTCGGTCGGCCCCGCGAATCACATTCCACAGAGCCTGCGGAACTTCGTTCAGGAAGGCCTCATCAGTTGGCAGTACGCCACGGTGCGCGATTCGCAGCAGGACGGCTACTCCGGCCCGGCCATCATCTTCGGTACACCGACCGCGTCGGACATCGCCGATCTCGAGCTGTACCTGGTGTTCCCCCTCGGCAGTGAGGAACGAACGCTGTCTCTGGTGCGTGGAACCCTGCTGATCGGTGCAGCCGTGCTGCTGGTGCTGCTCGCGGCCATCTCGATGCTCGTGGCGCGGCAGGTCGTTCTTCCGATCCGGTCCGCTTCGCGCATCGCTGTTCGTTTCGCGGACGGACGGTTGAAGGAACGTATGCCGGTGCGCGGCGAAGACGACATGGCGCGCCTGGCCATGTCGTTCAACGAGATGGCCGAAAGCCTGTCGAAACAGATCACCCAGCTCGAGGAATTCGGCAGTCTGCAGCGCAGGTTCACCTCCGACGTCAGTCACGAACTACGCACGCCGCTGACCACTGTCCGCATGGCTGCCGACCTCATCCACGACGGCAGCGCCGACCTCGATCCTGCGCTCAAGCGTTCCTCCGAGCTGTTGGTCAACGAGCTCGATCGGTTCGAAACGCTCCTCGGCGACCTGCTCGAGATCAGTCGACACGACGCAGGTGTCGCCGAGCTTGCAGCCGAGCAGCTGGACCTGCGGATGTGCGCTCGTGCAGCGGTGTCCACCGTGCGCCACCTGGCGCGTGAGAGCGGCACCGAAGTCATCGTCGACATGCCCGATCACGCGGTCATCGCCGAGGTCGATCCCCGCAGAGTCGAGCGCATTCTGCGCAATTTGCTGGCCAACGCGCTCGATCACGGCGAGGGCAAACCCGTGTTACTTCGCCTGCGCGCCAACGCCGACGCCGCCGCGTTCGTCGTCAGAGACCAGGGTGTCGGGCTGCGGCCCGGTGAGGAAAAGCTCGTCTTCAACAGGTTCTGGCGCTCGGACCCGTCCCGGGTGCGGCGATCGGGCGGAACAGGTCTGGGACTGGCCATCAGCGTGGAGGACGCGAGGCTGCACGACGGCAAGCTCGAGGCCTGGGGAGCGGTCGGCGAGGGTGCCTGCTTCCGCCTCACCCTTCCGCTCGTGCGCGGACACAAGGTGATCGGTAGCCCGCTGCCTCTCAAACCCAGCACGAGGCGGTACACGCAGGGCCAGCCGCTACCCGCGACGCCGGAAGGGCGTGACACCGACGCGCCGAAACCGTGCGGAGCTGGTCCCGGAGGTGCACTCACCGCTGCGACAGGCGGCGATCGATTCGACGACAGCGCGGGAAACTCGTGATGCGGAACAAGATGAGATGGCCCCTCTCGGCCCCGCGCACGCTGTTCGCGGCAACGCTAGCTGCGACGCTGTTACTGACGGGGTGCGCCAGTCTGCCCGAATCCTCGAGCCCTCAGGCCATCGGCTCGATCACCGCAGGGGCCGCTACGACGACGCCTCCGCCGCCGACGCCCGGACGTGAGCCCGATCTGCTGCTACGTGACTTCGTCACGGCGAGTGCGAGTTCGGCAAACAGGCATCAGTCTGCACGTCAGTTTCTGACCGACGACGCGTCGAGCGCGTGGGACGACGGCGCGAAGACGGTGATCGCCGACAAGATCGACTTGCTGACGGGCACACGGACGGATGACGAAGCTCAGTTCACCCTTCGGTCGAACACGGTGGGGCTGCTTGCCCCCGGCGGCGACTATCAGGCCGGCGCCGGAACGGTCGATTCGACGATTCGTATGGTCAAGGTCAACGGGGAATGGCGTATTACCGAGTTGCCGCCCGGCGTCGTCGTCGACAGGTCGCAGTTCTTCAGTGCGTACCAACGGCAGTCGCTGTTCTTCGTCGATCCTCTCGGTGCCGCACTCGTACCCGATGTGCGCTGGGTCAGCGGCGGGGCCGACCAGATCGCAAACCAGCTCGTGCAGTTGCTCATCGACGGGCCGAAGCCGACGCTGGCACCCGCGGTGTCCAACGAACTTGGGCCCGAGGTGGGAATTCGCGGTCCCATCACGAAGGCAGACGGCAGAACCAGTCAGGTGGGTATCGGGACAGGCGGCGTCAGGATCGATTTCGGCGGCGTGCAATCGCTTGATGCGAAGAATCGTGAACTCCTTGCGGCACAGGTGGTCTGGACCCTCGCCTCCGCAGATGTGGCCGGACCGTATGTTCTGTTGGCGGACGGCCAGCCACTGGACGACGACAAGCCGGACGGCTGGTCCACCGCCGACGTCGGGCAACTCGACCCGATGGCGTCTCCGGAAGCAGACGTCGGCCTGCACGCGTTGGTCGGCGGTCGGCTCGTATCGGTGAGCGAGACGGGAACCGCCCCGGTGCCAGGATACTTCGGCTCCGTGCAGAACCTTCGACATGCTGCATTGTCCACCGACGGGACCCTTGTCGCCGGCGTCGCCGACACCGGTCGACCGGCACCGGAACCGACGTCCGCGTTGATGATCGGCGGCTACGACAGCGGGGCGTTCCCGGTCGCGGAGGGCCAATCGATCACGCGGCCGACATGGGGCGTCGACAACAACGCCGCGTGGGCCGTCATCGACGGCACCAACGTCATTCGTGCCGCACGGGACCCCGCCAACGGGCAGGTGTCGGTGCAACCGGTGGACGCCGGATCCGTCACCGCCCTCGGAACACGCATCACCGACCTGCGGCTGTCGCGCGACGGCGTGCGTGCCGCGATGATCGTCGACGGACTGGTGTATGTCGCAACCGTCGTTCGCCAGGCCAACGGCACGTACTCGCTGGTGTCCCCGCGAGCCGTTGCCAACGGTCTCGGTAGCGACGCGCTCGCGCTGGACTGGAGTACCGGTGACGCAGTCGTGGTGGTGCGTATCGCGACGGATGTGCCGGTGGTGCAGGTGACCACCGACGGTTCGCGTCTGGATGCGCTCCCGAGCCGCAACCTCACGGCGCCGGTCCTGTCCGTGGATGCATCGACGACGACGGAGTTCGTGGCCGATTCGCGAGCGGTGTTTCAGCTGAACAACAACGATCCCGCAGGGGATCGCTATTGGCGGGAGGTCGCCGGGCTGGCGGGTGTGAAGGCGACGCCGGTACTGCCGGGCTGAACCGGTCGCGGGAAAGCACGGCCCCGAGTGTCGGACTCGTCGGTGATACTGCTCGCCATGACGTCCCGTACAGCAGCGGTATCCCGGGCCACTGCTAGATCCCTGACGAGGGCGGTATCCCTGACGGCGGCGGTGCTGGATCTAGCGCTGCCCCGTGAGTGTGGTGGTTGCGAGGCGCCGGGAACGGTGTGGTGCCTGCGGTGCGACGACGAACTGCGCCGCGCCCCGGTTCTTGCGCGCCCACGCGTCGATCCCGGTGTGCCGTGCTGGGCGCTCGGCCCGTACTCGGGTCCGCGGCGCTCCGCCGTGCTCTGTCTCAAAGAGCGCAATCGCCACGACCTGGCGCGGCCTCTCGGTGCGGCAGTGGCGGGCGCGGTGTCGCATCTGAGGATGCTCGGACACATCGATCCGCCGGAACTCGCCCGGCTCGTGCTCATCCCTGCGCCGACGCGTGCGAGGGCGGCGCGTAGCCGCGGCGGCGACCCCGTCGAGCGCTTCGTCAGGGTTGCGGCGACGACGCTCTCGC
>NZ_JBAWFH010000185.1:0-2230 GCF_049591685.1 Rhodococcus sp. (in: high G+C Gram-positive bacteria)
CCCCCTCCCGTGTTCCTTTAGTGTCGGTGGCGCAGCACTAAAGGCACACCGGCGCGCCAGCGCACCCCACACATCCGTCTGGAGAATCACCCGTATGAAGTACCCGCGTCGCCCGCTCGTCGTCCTCGCTGCCGCCGCCCTCGCCGTGGGCATGGCCGGTTGCAGCTCCGACGAGGCACCGGAGGAGAAGGGCGACATCTGCACCCAGCTCGAAGACATTTCGACGTTCGAGATGGAGTCGCAGTCGTCGGCTGCGATCGATCCGGCGGACTGGGCGGGTATGCAGGCGGTGCTCGAGAAGTACGGCGACGGGCTGTCCGAGCACTACGACCCCGCTATCGCGTCGGCCGACGAGAACATTTCCGCGGATCTGACGACGGTGCGCGACGCCAGCGCCCAGGTCACGTCGCTCGTCACCGAGTCTGCGACGTTCGAGGAGTACCAGCAGAAGACCGAGGCGACGATCGACGCCGCGACGTTCACCGCGGCGAGCGAGGCCAGCACCCGCATCGACGATTTCGCGAAGGCCAACTGCGATTTCGCCAAGCAGCAACAGCAGGAGCAGCAGCCCGTTCAGCCACCGCTCGAAGAGGCGCCGCAGCCGGAGGGCTGATCCGTTCAGCCTCCGACGATGCGCCCCAGCGTCTTTGCGGCGTCGCCGAAGGTGCTGGGGTTCGGCCCGGCGTACGTCAGGCGCAGGTACTTTCCGGTCGCCTCGGCGGGGAACCAGTCGTCTCCGGCCCCGATGATGACACCTGCCGAGCGGCTTTCTCGCACAACGCGATCGAGGTCCGAAGCGTCGGGCAGCCGAGCCCACAGGTTGATTCCGCCGCGCGGTATCGCGTCGAGGTGAATTTGCGGGGCGTATTCGGCAAGACTGTCGACGAGCAGGTCACGCCGCGAGTGCAGGTTGCGACGCAGGTTGCGCAGATGGGTGTTCCACGACGGGTGCGTCACGACATCGATTGCGACGGATTGCAATACGCCGCTGACGTACATCGATTCGACGGAGGCGTCGGCGAGGATGCGTTCGTGTGCGGGGCCGCGCGCGATGACGGCGGCGACGCGCACCGCAGGTGAGACGGTTTTCGCCAGCGACCTGACGTACACGACGTGTCCGGTGTCGTCGCGTGCGGCGATGGGCGTCGGGTCGGCGGTGATCGCGAAGTCGTGGGCCGAGTCGTCTTCGATGAGGAACGCGGCGTTTTCTCGGACGATGTTCAGTACTCGGTCGGCGAGGTCACGCGACCACAGCGCACCGGTCGGGCTCGCGAAGTTGGGTTGCGCGTAGAACGCTCGGGCTCCGGTTTCGGCGAAAGCCCTTGCGAGACCGTCGGAGTCGGGTCCGCTCGGGCCGCTGGGCACTGGGACCACGACGACGCCGGCGCGTTCGGCGGCGAGGATTGCGCCCCAGTACGTGGGCGACTCCATCAGTAGGGTTCGTCCGGCGCCGACGACTGCGCGGAAGACGGTGCTCAGGCCGCCTTGGCTTCCCGGGTGGATGACGACGTCGCCGGCCGCGGGAGGCGTGATGCCGGCCGGGGTTGCTGCGCCGAGCTCTTCTGCGAACCATGATTGCAGCTCCGGCAGCCCCGCGGCACGTGGCCGACCAACGACGGCATCGGTTCGTGCGATGCGGGCGAATGCGGACCGAACCAGTCTCTCCGGCAGCAGTTCTCGATCGGGGTAGCCGGAGTGCAGTGCGATGACATCGTTGCTTTCACTCTGCAGCGCGGCGGGCAGTTTCGGGACGCGATTGCCGAGGGACGCGAGAGCCCCTGTCTGCCAACCGTAATCGCTCGGTCGAGCGACGGGGATCTTCCTGACGAATGTGCCGACGCCTGGGCGTGTTTCGATCTCGCCGAGCATCGCGAGCGAGCGTATCGCCTTCTGCACGGTGACGGGGCTCGCGCCGTACTGGGCCACGAGGGCGCGTGAGGATGGCAGCTTGGCGCCGGGCTGGGCCTGTGCGATCCACCGGCGCAGTTCGGCAACGATCCTCGAACTGCTATCGTCGGACATGACAAGGCATAGTAGCGCTACTCCCCTCCGCGCGCCAGTGCTACTGGAACGCGCCGGCCTGTGGTGGGGCCTTCTCGGAGTCACCGCGTTCTCGTTCACACTGCCGTTCACGCGGGTGGCCGTTGCGGGCGGTATGCCGCCGCTGTTCGTCGGCTCAGGACGAGCCGTTGTCGCCGCCCTGCTCGCGGCGTCGGCACTGGCCCTCACC
>NZ_JBAWFH010000186.1:0-26047 GCF_049591685.1 Rhodococcus sp. (in: high G+C Gram-positive bacteria)
GTGAAGATCCCGACGACTTGGTCTCCGGTGCAGCGGAACTCATCGAGATGGGGGTGTACCCGTTCGTTGTTCCGTTCCGGCCCATCGGGGGAACACTCGCGGTGGACGTCGATGGGGCACGCGCCCCCGACCGCGATGTGTTCGAGAACGTCACCCGCCGTGTCGCGAAGGAACTGCAGGCGGCGTCGATGCTGGGGTCGGATCAAAAGGCCGGCTGCGCGGCCTGCGGCGCCTGCAGTGTGCTCCAGAACGCAGGTGGGTGACGATGTACGAGACGGCGACGATGTACGAGACGACGACGATGTACGAGACGACGACGATGTACGAGACTGCGTGGGCGGGACTGGCGGGACCGCCTGTGGCCGTGCAACCCGGGTTCCTCGTCCGACCCTGCGCGGATGCGGCGCAGTTGTCGACGTATCGCTCGCTCAGGCGCGATGTGTTCGTGTCGGAGCAGGGCCTGTTCGCCGGATCGGACCGCGACGACGTGGACGACGATCCGCGCACCGTGGTCTTGGTGGCGACCGGGCCCGACGGCGTCGTCCTCGGCGGAGTCAGGCTCTGCCCCTGCACCGCAACGGATCTCGGGTGGTGGGCGGGCAGCCGGCTCGTGGTGTCGCCCGCAGTGCGGTCGTCCGGAGTCGGGCCGGCTCTGGTGCGGGCCGCCTGCGCGTACGCCGAGAGCAGTGGTGTCCTGCGGTTCGACGCGACCGTCCAGTCGCAGAACGAACCGCTGTTCACGCGGCTGGGGTGGACTCGGCGCGGAGATGTCCGCGTCGCCGGGGCGCCGCACGTCGCGATGTCCTGGCCCATCGACCGCATCGAGAGACTTGTGTCGTCGACGAAAGCGATGCTGGCCACCGTCCTGGCCCCGCTGAAGAATCAACCACTCGGACTGGGCGCGAGAGGCTTTCGAGGTGACGACGGGGTGCCGGTGCCCGGCAGCGACATGATCGCCGCCTGTGACGCCATCGTTCCCTCGATGGTCGATCGCGACCCGGAGTGGGCCGGTTGGTGCGCAGTGCTCGTCAACCTCAACGACCTGTCGGCCATGGGAGCCCACGCGATCGGCCTGCTCGATTCAGTGGGTGCGCCCACTCGTTCGCGGCTGACTCGCGTCATCCGAGGGTTGGCGGCGGCCTCGGCGGCGTGGGAGGTACCCGTGTTGGGCGGGCACACGCAGGTCGGTGTGCCGTCGTCGTTGTCGGTCACAGCCCTCGGGCGAACCGAGACACCCGTCCGAGCGGGCGGAGCCGGAGTCGGCGACCGGCTGACGCTCACCGTGGACGTCGAAGGGCAATGGCGTCGGGGTTACAAAGGGCAGCAGTGGGACTCGTCGTCGCAGCGCACCACGGCCGAACTCGGCGCGATGGCGTCGTTCGTGGCCCGCACAGCTCCGCGCGCGGCCAAGGACGTGTCGATGGCCGGCCTGGCCGGGACCACCGGAATGCTCGCCGAGGCAAGCGGAACGGGCGCGATACTCGACGTCGCCGACATCCCGAAACCGGCGTCGGCGTCGATGGGCGAATGGATCACGTGTTTTCCAGGGTTCGCGATGATCACCGCGGACCGCCCCGATGCGCAGTGCGCACCGTCGGGGCCGGCCATATCCGCATCGTGCGGAGAACTCACCGGTGTTCCGGGCGTCGCGCTGCGATGGCCTGACGGAATCACCACGCGCGCGGTCGCGTCCACCGTGACCGGATTGGGAGAAGCATGAACACTCCATCGAACTCGAGCACTGTCACGATTTCCGTGGCCGCAGCCGCATTCGGCCGCGACATGGAAGAGGGATACAACACGATTGCCGCGTTGCTGGAGGAGGCACGCAACCGGGGAAGTCGGCTACTCGTGCTTCCCGAAGCGTGCCTCGGCGGTTACCTACCGAGCCTCGGCGGGGGAGACGAAAGCGAGGGAGCCCGGCAGCGCCGGCTCGAAAGTCTGCCGCCCGCACTCGAGCTGGACGGCCCCGAACTGAAGAGGGTCATCGAGATGGCGGGTGACACCGTGATCACGCTGGGCTTCTGCGAGAAGGACGGCGACACGCGGTACAACGCAGCGGTGACGCTCGACGGCGACGGCATCCTCGGTTCGTACCGGAAAGTGCATCAGCCGCTCGGCGAGAACCTCTGCTACGACGCAGGGGACAGCTACGCGGCGTTCGATACGCCGGTCGGCCGGATGGGAATGCAGATCTGCTACGACAAGGGATTCCCCGAGGCTGCACGCGAACTCGCGCTCGACGGCGCACAGATCATCGCGTCCATCTCGGCGTGGCCGACCGCGCGCACGGCAACCGTCGCGAACATGCAGGACGACCGCTGGAAGCAGCGATTCGACATCTACGACCGCGCCCGTGCCCTCGAGAACCAGGTCGTCTGGGTGGCGGCAAACCAGGCGGGAACTTTCGGGTCGTTGCGGTTCGTCTGCAGCGCCAAGATCGTCGGACCGGGCGGCGAGATCCTCGCCGACACCGGCGTCGAACCCGGGTTGGCCACGGCAACCTTGGATGTCGAGGGGCTGATCGGTGCGGCGCGCGGCGGCGGTATGTACAACCTGCGCGACCGTCGTCCGTCGGTGTATCGCACCATCACGAAGGAGCCTGCTCATGCCTGAGATGCGGTTTCAGGTGCAGTGGCCCGATGGTCGCGAACAAGACTGTTATTCCCCGTCTTTGGTCATGCACGACTATCTCGAACCGGGCGCCGAGTACCCCGTCGAGGAGTTCGTCGAGCGCACGTCGAAGGCGTTGACCGTCGCTGGTGATCGAGTGTTGGCGAAGTTCGGTATGCGATGCACGTCCGCCGCGCAGCAGATGGAAGAGATACACCGGGTGGGCGCGGACTACCCGGCCGGAACCGTCCGGGTGACGAGCATGACGGGAGCCGATCTGCTGTGACCGAACACCATACTTCCCGAGAGCACCATGCTTCCCGAGAACACCACGATGTGATCGTCATCGGAGGTGGACAGGCGGGACTGTCCATCAGCTGGCACCTGACGCAACGGAACATCGAACATGTTGTGCTGGAACGCGACACCGTCGCTCATGAATGGAAGGATTCGCGCTGGGACAACTTCACCCTCGTCACTCCCAACTGGCAGTGCGCGCTACCAGGGTTCGCCTACGACGACGATGACCCGGACGGATTCATGAAACGCGACGAGGTGTACGACTTCGTGCGGCGATACGCAGACACCTTCGGCGCGCCGGTCCGCGAACACGTTGCCGTCACGTCGGCGCAGCAGTCCGTCGGCAACAGCTTCGACCTCGAAACCACTGCGGGTCCGATGCACGCCGGTCATATCGTCGTCGCGGTCGGCGGCTACCACATACCGACCATTCCGAGGTTCGCCGAGAAATTGCCGACCGGCATCGTGCAGATCCACTCGTCCACCTACCGCGGGGACCACCAGTTCCCCGAGGGGGGCGTGCTCGTCGTCGGCACCGGTCAATCGGGTGCGCAGATCGCAGAGGACCTGCATCTTGCCGGCCGACGGGTTCACCTGGCGGCGGGAACCGCGCCTCGGGTGGCCCGCTTCTACCGCGGCCGCGACTGTGTGGCCTGGCTTCACGACATGGGCACCTACGACGTGCCCATCGGGGACCATCCCGGTGGCGTCGGAAAGCGCGAGAACACCAACCACTACGTGACGGGACGCGACGGTGGTCGTGACATCGACCTGCGGGCGTTCGCCACCGAGGGAATGCAGCTGTACGGCAGGCTGACCGGCTTCGACAACGGCATTCTGCGCTTCGCTCCGACGCTCGCGAAGTCGCTGGACGCCGCGGACGCGGTTGCGGAGTCCATCAAGGACAGCATCGACGCATACATCGAACGCGAAGGGATCTCCGCACCTGCCGAACCCCGGTACGTGCCGGTGTGGCGGCCGGAGCGGGAAATCACGAAGCTCGAGCTCGGTGACTCCGACATCTCCGCCGTGATCTGGTCGGTGGGTTTTCGTACGGACTATCGCTGGCTGAAGGTCGGAGCCTTCGACGGCGAAGGCCACCCGACACACAACCGGGGTGTCACGACGGTGCCGGGACTCTACTTCCTCGGATTGCCCTGGCAGCACACGTGGGGCTCGGGCCGGTTCGCGTCCGTTGCGCGGGACGCGGACTTCCTGGCGGATCAGATCGGCCTGGAAATCAGTGCGGCGCAGCCGGAGAAAGCGCGGGTATAGCCCGTGGGTGTCGTCCGTATCGGCGCTCTGGCAGCGCATTTCGGTCGGGATGTCGATCGTGCGGTTCTCAAGATCGTGACGATCATCGACGGCGCGAGGCGCGACGGCGTCGATCTGCTGGTGCTGCCCGATGCGTCGCTGGGCGGGTACATCGACAGCTTGCGCGATCCCGATGTGTCCGAACTGCCTCCGACGCTCGACGTCGACGGTCCCGAGATCGCCGCGATCCGGAATGCGGCGGGCGCGATGACGGTGTGCATCGGCTACACCGAGCTGTCCGACGGGCTTCGCTACAACTCTGCCGCGTGCGTCACCGGAGACGCTGTGCTCGGCAGCCACCGGAAGGTGCATCAACCGTTGGGCGAATCTCTGGCCTACGCAGCGGGTGACCGTTTCGATGCGTTCGACACTCCGGTCGGCCGCATGGGAATGCTGATCGACTACGACAAGACGTTCCCGGAGTCGGCGCGGACGCTGGCATTGGACGGCGCCCGCATCATCGCCGCGTTGTCCGCGTGGCCGGCCAGTGTCACCGATCGAGCCTCCAGCCTGCCGAACGACCGGCAGTCTCGCCTGTTCGATCTATACGACGCCGCCCGCGCGGCCGAGAACCAGGTCGTCCTCGTGTCGTCGAACCAGACGGGTGTGATGGGTTCGCTGCGGTTCCTCGGCCAGGCAAAAGTGGTGGGCCCGGGCGGTGACGTGCTCGCAAAGACCTGGTCGAAGGGGGGACTGGCAGTGTGCGACATCGACGTCGACGCCGAAGTGGACCGTGCCAGGCGCGTGCTGCACCACCTCGAAGAGCGACGAGTGGAGAGCTATCGAAACCTGTTGGACGAGAGAGGGCGTCGATGATGCGCATCGCACTCCTCACGTATTCGTCGAAGCCTCGAGGCGGCGTCGTGCACACGCTCCATCTGGCGGAGGCTCTGGCGCGTGCGGGCGAGGACGTCACCGTGTGGTCGCTGGGGCGCGGGGGTGACGACGCGTTCTTCCGTAGCGTCGATCCGGCGGTGACGGTGCGGATGGTGCCGTTCGAGGCGCGCGAGGACGAGTCCGTCGGCAACCGCATCCTGCGCTCGATACGGGTTCTGCGCGAGTCGTTTTCGAGTGCCGACCCCTACGACATCGTGCACGCCCAGGACTGCATCTCGGCCAACGCCGTCGGCCGGTGCATCCGAACGATCCACCACCTGGACACGTTCACCACGCCGGAGCTCGCCGCCTGCCACGAGCGTGCGGTGACCGATCCGTACGCCCGCATCTGCGTCTCTTCCGCGGTGGCCGAGGAGGTGCGCGCAGGCTGGGGACTCACGCCGACCGTCATTCCGAACGGGGTGGCGTCGGAACGTTTCGAGGCTGCAGCCGCGAGTGGTGATGGCCGGGAGTGGGAGATGCGGTTGGGACGCTACGTGCTGGCGGTCGGCGGTATCGAGCCACGCAAGGGGTCGATCGATCTGCTCGACGCGTTCGCGCAATTGGACAGGCCGGAGCTGTCGCTGGTGTTCGCCGGCGGTGAGACACTGTTCGACTATCGGGGCTACCGCCGTGAATTCGACTCTCGGGCAGCGGCTCTCGGGGTCGAGCCCATCGTGCTCGGGACGGTGGACGACGACGCTCTACCGCATCTGGTGGCGCAGGCGTCGGTGCTTCCGTTCTTCTCGACCAAGGAGGGCTTCGGTCTGGCCGCGATGGAGGCACTGGCCGCCGGAACACCCGTCGTCGCGCGTGACCTGCCGGTGCTGCGGGAAGTCTTCGGTGACGCCGTGACCTACGCGTCCGACCCCGCGTCCCTGGCGCTGGGTCTAGCGCACGCGATGGATGTCGGTCACGACGCCGCCGCAGGTCGCGCGTTGGCGCGCAGTCTGACGTGGGACGCCGCGGCTCAGCGGCACCTGTCGTTCTACCGGTCCTTCAAGTTGCGCCGCAGCGCGTGAGGTTTGAGCCGGTGAAAGCCGCGTACCCGCACCGAGCGCAGTGACTTGAGGTAGAACTCGGAGTCGGCTTCCAGTGCCTCGGTCATCGTGGTGTCCACCAGGACGGTGCCCGGGTGCGCAGCGCTGGTGAGGCGCGCCGCGATGTTGACCACCGATCCGTACAGGTCGCCGTAGCGAGCGAGCACGGGCCCCCAGGCGAGTCCGACGCGAAGCTCCGGCATCTCCTCCTTGGCGCTGAATGCGTCCTGCATGTCGAGGGCGATGTGAGCAGCGTCCTCGGGGGTCTGGGCGCTGAACATGACTTCGTCGCCGACGTTCTTGATGACCGATCCGCGGCCGCGCGCAATGATGTTGGTGGCGAGGGATTCGAACTTCTCGAGCAGTTCGGTGAGTTCCTCGATTCCCAGGCGACGAGTCAGACTGGTGTATCCGACCATGTCGGCGAACCCGACGGCCACCGTCCGAGAGGTGGTTTCGTCGTTGGGGTCGGCGATGGACCGGCCGGCCGTAGCGGCAAGATGACGGCGCCAGGTGTACGACTGCAAGGCTTCGAGAGTCGGAACCGTCCGCGCGGCAACCTCTCTCGCGTCGCGTCGGATGGCGTCGAGATCGGCCGGGTCGGCGCAGTCGGTGATGCGGTCGTGAATGTGACTGTTGACAACACTCACCTGCCACTCGGTGAGCCGAGACATCGTCTGACCGAGGGTGCGGGCGATCGCCACCTCCATCTCGGGCTTGATCACGTTCTGTTCGGTCAATCCGGTGATCATGCGGAGTGCGTCGAGGTCGGCGTCGGTGTAGACGACCGCCTCGGGGTCGGTGTGCACCGGGAAGCCCATGGCAATCCACAGTTGCACCACGCGTTCGAGCGGGATGCCCGACTTCTCGACGATGTCGAGCCGCGTGTATTTCGGTGTTCCCCCCAGGAGATTCTTTTCGATCTCCTTCTGTACAACCGAATTGATCGGGTTCTCAGGCATGTCCCAGCGTTCTGTCGAAATAGGATCGGACGTCGTCGATGTAGCTGTCGATCTTCTCGGGCACCCAGTCGTCGGTGGGAATGGGCTCGCCGACGGTCACCTGGACGGTACCGGAGTGCGCCGTGAAGTCCTTCTTCCACATCACGTCGCCAGCGTTGTGAATGACGATCGGCACGATGGGCACATGCGCCTGCATCGCCAGGTGGAAACCACCCTTCTTGAACCGCCCCAACCGCGATGTCGGCATACGGGTGCCCTCCGGTGCGATGGCGACGGAGACGCCGGAGTGCAGTTTCTCGATCGCAGGGCGCATCGCCTCTCGTGCCTGCGCGGGATCTCCTCGATCGATGTAGGCGACGTCGAAGATCCTGCCCAACAGCGCGAACCGCGGGTCACGTTCGAGTTCTCGTTTCGCCACCGCGGTGATGTCCCGACGCAGGATCGAGGCGACGATGATGGAGTCGGCCGTGCTCTGGTGGTTGAACATGAACACCGCGGGCCTCGCGGACCATGCATTTTCGGTGCCGGTCACGTCGAGTTCGATCCCGGCGATGGTCAGCGCGATATCCGGCGCTATCGACGACGTGATGTTCGCGCCGGTGCGTCGACTCCTCGTGAGGATGCCCAGACTCAGGCCGAGACCGGCACTGGCCAGTACCGATCCGAGTGCTGCGGTACTGCGGATTGCCGAGGTGAGGTCGGTGCCCCGCTTCGGATTTTCCAGTACGAGCGTCGGCCATCCCACCTTCTTCGCGTACTTGGCCAGTTCACCATCGGGATTGGTGGCGACGGGATGTCCGACGGTCTGCAGGAGCGGCACGTCCTCACCGCCGTTCGAGTAGGCGAAGCAGCCGTCGCGATCGAGGCCTGCCCGCTCGGCGAAGTCGATGACTGCCTGCCCTTTGCGCGGACCCCACAGCGAGTTTCCGACGAGCTCGCCCGTCAGGACTCCGTCGACCACGACCGGCGTGGTGCACAGGAGGTCGTCGATCATCAGATCTTCCTGGACGGGAATTGCTTGATAAGGAGTGGCCGACGTTGCGATGACCACACGGTGGCCCGCGCGCCGATGCGCGTCGACGAGTTGCCGCGCCTGTGGGTAAAGCATCGGCGCGATCTCGTTGCGAAACAGCGTGTACGCCTGCTCCATCAGATCGTCCTCGCGCCTGCCCTCCAGCCCTTTGACGGCCTTTCCCATCAGATTGTCGACAGGGGAGTTACGCATCCGCATCTCGACGACGGCGCTCGAGATCTCCCACAGTTCGTGCACCGTCACGTCGAGGGTCTTGAGGCGCTCGAGAAATACCGCCTTCGCGCTGAACCCGTTGATCAACGTGCCGTCGAGGTCGAAGAACGCGGCGGTGTCCGGCCCGGGGGGAGCGGCGGCGATGGCGTCGAGTTGCCGGGACAGGGCGGTCATGACTGCTCGTCCTCCGTGTTCTCGTGAGCGGTCACCGTGCTGTGCGAGGTGAGCGGGTCGACCTCGTCGAGCATGCGGTGGGCCATGTCGCGGATGAGACGGGCCTTGCGAGCCCACTCGTTGATCTCGCGGGCGAAGTCGCGTCTACGCTGCGCGAGGTTCTCGCCGCCCGGGTCGACGAGATGGCGATTGTCGGCCAATTGCAATGCTGTGTCGAACAATTCGCCGGAGATCGCCTCGCTGTGGTCCAGCTGCTGACGCAGTCGCCTGGCTTGGGCGGCGCCCAGGCATTGCGACACGAACGCGGGCTTGTCGAACTCGGAATCCATCGGCTGCATCATCAGCTGGTCGGCGACCACCTGATATGCCTCGAGGATCGGCTGCAGCACGCGGTGTGCCAGGTGAAGATCCTGCGATTGCAGTTGCCGCGCAGCATAATCGGGATCGGACAGGTTGGCCCGCCAGTCGGGGTCGATGAGCGTCACCTCGGCTTCGAGGCGGTCCCCGAAATCGTGCTTGTCGCCGAAGAAGAACTCGAACTTGAGGAGGTCGCGCAGTTCGAGGGCAGCCTTCCACATCGACTCCGGAGTGGACGCCGTAGTCTGCCCCTCGTCGGGCAGCACCACGAGCTCGCCGATCGCCCTCATGACGAAGTAGTGAATGGCGTTGTTTCGAAAGAACGCTGCCACGAGATGCTTGTCCTGCGCGAGGTAGAACACCGGCTCCGGGCCCTCGTCGAAGCGCTTGACGACGCCCGCCTGCACCTGCGCGATGACGGCATTGCGCACCACGTCGACCTCGCTGATGTCGACGCCACCCGCCGTGGGCAAGCCGCGCTTCTTGATGTATCCCGCCAGCGGGGAGATGATCGCCCACATCTCGTGCACGTTGAGCGCACGGTCCTCGATCCCGAGAAGCGCCATCGCGACCAGAGCGGCAGGCGTCACGGGGGTCGTGTCGTTGATCGCGTGTGAGACGGTGATCGCGATCTTCTGCACCGCGACGCGCTTGTCCTGGTATTCCGCGAGCATCGAACGTACAGAGAGTGGTTCGCCGAAGTTGACGTACACGTTCCCGCGCAGTTTGCCCTGCGCGCGGATGTACCCGATGGCCATACGAATACCCTCGGCCTGCTTCTGCGCACCGTGCGATTCCGCGGCCATGGCACCGACCTCGTGCAGGCGGTCGTACGTGATGGACGTCGGTACGAGGTACACGTCCTCGGCGTCGCTGTTCTCGAGCGCATCGATGAGGTACGTCAGAAGACCGAAGCGAGGAGGCCGCAGCTTGCCGGTGCGGCTCCGCCCACCCTCGATGTACCACTCGAGGTTGAAACGCTTGGAGAGCAGGAAGCTCATGTACTGCCGGAGCGTCCACTTGTAGATCTCGTCCGAGAACTTGCGCTGGATCAGCACGACGCCGCTGCGCTTGGCGATGGGGCCGAGCGGCCAGAACCCGACGTTGATGCCCCCCATCACGTGGTTGAGCGGCAGGCCTTCGCGAAGCAGCGCCGGTCGGAGCACGAGGGGATCGAGGTACGACCGGTGATTGGGCAGGAACACCAGTGGATAGTTCTTGTTGAGCTCGCGCACCTTCTCGAGCTTCGTGCGGTCAACCTCGACGCGGTACGCACGCGAGAAGTAGGCCCCGAGGGTTCCCCACATCTCGACGGCGCGGCGAGTCTCGGTGGCGACCATTTCGCCGAGGATTCCGTGGACGCGTCGCTCCACCTCGGACACGTCCTCGCCCACCTTCTCGGCGAGCGCGGCCATGCCTTCGTCGAACTTCTTCTGGTCCGTCATCTCCTCGACGACGAACCGCGGGATCTTGTACTCGGATCCGATGACGTCGCGTTCGGCGCGGTCCAGCGCCAGACTGGCCTGACGATGAACGAACGCGGACAGCGACGCCCCGCCCGCCGAGCTAAAGCGCATCTCGAGGTCGCTCAATGTGGCGGGCTGCCCGATGAGTACCTCCGAATGGTCGGGGTCTTCCCCCTGAACCCACCGCTGCCACACCTTGGTCGGCATGGAATTGCCGCGCGGAGCGAACATTCGACGCAGTACGCCGCTGCGCTTCTTCTCCGACAGCGTGACCCTGAGCGGGACCAGCAGTGGATCGTCCGCGTACGCCCGCACGTCGTCCGCGAGCTGCTTCAGGGATTCGCCCGACAGCACGATCGACGGTGGCCTCGGTGCGCCGTCCGGAGTCCGTGCATCGATCCACTGATTGAGTGCCTGAACTTCCAGGGTGGATGCAGCGTCCAGCAGGTAGACCTGTTGCCCGTCGTCGGTCGTCTGCTCGTCGGTGTCGATGTGATACATCGGGCCCCTCCCGTTCGCGTACCGCGTGCAGGTACGCAGCAAAGGCTACGGGTGCGACGGTTCCAATAGGGCGATTTCTTGTCGGCTCTCTCACACCGTCTCGCCGGGCGGTGACGCGGTGCATGGACTAGAGTTTGGAAAAGCCGTCGAGCGCACACGCTCCGGCATCCAATTCAGGTGTTAATCTCAGTAACTGTTACTTGTAGTTACACTAACTTGCCCTACCGCTCGGGAATACCGCCCGGCCTCGATGTGCGACAGTATTCGCAAACACTTTCGAGAGAGGCCGCCGCCGATGCCACCGCGAAGACGAAAGACCGCGAACCAGTCACTCACGCCCGAGAACCTGCAGGCGTTGGCCACGGCACTCGCCGAGGGCCGCCGCGCCACCGTCTACATCATCGAGCCGACACCGAGTCTCGGGCTGCCCGAGGGCACATCCGCCAAAGTGGTATCCATCGACAACAGCACGGTCACCATCAGCCCCAAAGGTGTCGACGACGAACTCCCCTTCGAAGCAGAAGAACTGCGCATCACCCGCACCCCACCGGGCGGTGACCGAACTCCAGCTCAGAAGAAGCCGGCACCGAAGGCTGCGGAAGCACCGAAGGCTGAAGCAACGAAAGCTGGGCCGACAATCGCGGAATGGACCGAGCCCACCGCTCCCAAGCCGGCGCCGAAACCCGCCCGCCCAGAGACTGCCTCGACCAAGACTCCCGCGAACACCCCTGCCAAGAACACCGCCGCAGGCAAGGCGGCACCTGTGACGCGCCGGAACAAGAAGGGGCCCGAGAGCGTCAGCGTCACCATTCACGCAGGCGCGGACAACGACTGGTCGGTGACGGTCACGCACGGTGCACGTCGACCGGGCAAGGCGCAGCCGGTGTCACCGGAATCGGTGTCACGGGCAGTTCGGGAGCTGGGCGACGACACCGCGCGGGATGCGGTGGAAACCGTCATCGCCCATGCCAGGGAAGAAGCTGCTTCTCGCGTCGCGGAACTGTCGCGTCAACTCGAAGAGGCGCGGTCCATGCTCGCGGCACTCGAGCAGGAAGGCTGACCCGACCCCGGAACGGGTCGAGCGGACTCTCGCGACCCAAACGAGTGGTAGTACTCGTCCGGGGGTGGCAATTGTTGCTAGGGTTCGTCCGACACCGCTGGAGAGGGAATAAATGTTGAAGAAGTTCATGCTCGTCGCCGTCGCGGCAGCTGCTGTTGCTGCAAGCTTCGGCGTCGGGACCGCATCGGCTGCGGCTCCGGCGGTACTGGGGGGCGGCTCCGGAATCATCGTCGACAACGCTGCCGAATGCACGCTCACCACCATCGGTAACGACCGCGCAGGACGCCTCGTGGGTATCACCGCAGGTCACTGTGGCGGCGCAGGCGCATCCATCGTGCCCGAGTACGACCCGTCGGCGGGTCAGGTCGGACGCATCGCATTCTCCAACCCGGAGTACGACTACGCGGTCATCGAGTTCGATCGCGCCAAGGTCATTCCGGTCAACCGCATCGGGAACGTGACCATCACGCAGGTCGGCCCCCCGGCGATGTTCCCGAACATCGTCTGCAAGGAAGGTCGCACGACGGGCAACACCTGTGGCGTCGCCTACGGTGACGTTCTGCAGTCGCAGGAAACGTGGTCGCAGCTGTGCGTCGTCGAGGGAGACTCCGGTAGCCCCGTCGTCGTCGGCACCACTCTCGTCGGCATGGTCAACGCCTACCTCGGCGTCGCATGCTTCGGTCCGCAGGTCGGTACCAACATCGACGCGATCCTGCGCCACATGGAAGCAGGCAACGCAGTGGGAGCCGGGTTCGTTCCGATCCCCTGATCTCGTCTCGTTTTTCGAAGCGCCATCGCGGCCGTCAGGTCGCGGTGGCGCTTTTCTTTTGCATCAAAGCTTTTGCGTCACCGTTTGTGCTGAATACGGCAACCGGCGCAACGTTATTGGGACATCTCCCGAGCATTGTCGTCACCGCGGCAACGTGATGTAACCACCGCCACATCGATTTGCACGCTTCGATACGACCTTCCTAAGCTGCACCGCAGTGGACGCAACGCCTCGGGCGCTGTGCCATAGGGGGGAACACTGATGACATTGCTGGCGATGACGCCTGTTCGAGAGATGGAAAAGCCGTACGCGAGGCGGTGGGCAGCGCTGGGGGTGCTGTGCCTTTCGCTGTTGGTCGTGGTCATGGCCAACACTTCACTGCTGGTGGCCGCACCTGCGATGACGTTGGACCTTGGGCTCTCCAGCAGCGATTTGCAGTGGGTGATAGACGGTTACACGGTTCCGTACGCGGCATTGATGTTGCTGTTCGGCGTGATCGGCGATCGGTACTCCCGCCGCGGAGCGCTACTGCTCGGTCTGCTCGTCTTCACCGCCGGGTCCATCGCGGGCGCTTTGACCGATGCCACCGTCGGCGTCGTCCTCGCCAGGGTCGTGATGGGTATTGCAGCGGCCATCGTCATGCCTGCCACCCTGTCGCTTCTCGTCGCCACCTTCCCGAAGCGCGAACGCGCAACGGCGGTGACGATCTGGGCCGCGACGTCCGGTCTGGCCATCGCCATGGGCCCGCTGCTGGCCGGCTGGCTGCTCGAAAGCTACTGGTGGGGTTCGTCTTTCCTTCTCAACGTTCCGATCACCGTCTTCGCCATGATCGCCGCGACGGTGCTCGTTCCGCCCTCGCGTGCATCCGGCCCCGGCCGTATCGACTGGATCGGCGGATTACTGTCCGTGCTCGCCGTCTCCACGGTGGTGTACGCGATCATCGAGGGAATGCACTTCGGCTGGAGCGTACTTCCGGTGTACTGCGCAGTGGTCGGCCTGCTCAGTGGGCTGGGATTCGTACTGTGGGAACTGCGGCACCCTAGCCCACTTCTCGACGTCCGCGTGTTCCGCAGCCGTGTTCTCAGCGGGGCCGTGCTCGCCGTCCTGCTGTTCTTCCTCGTCACGTTCGGCGCCATTTACTATGTGGCGCAGTACCTTCAGTTCGTACTTGCGTTCGGACCGGTGTCGACGGGACTGCACCTGCTGCCGCTCGCACTGGCAGTGTTTCTCGGCTCCGGCATCACCCAGTGGTTGACTCCCAAGCTTGGCATGAAATACACCGTCACCGCGGGCATGGTGGTCGGTACCCTGGCCGTCGCGTCGATGATCGGAATCGAGACCAGCGCAACATATTCCGATTTTCTACCCGTACTGATTCTGTTGGGCGTCGGCATCGGACTCAGCGTCTCTCCGTGCACCGACGCCATCATGGCCGAGTTCTCGGACAACAAGCTCGGCGTGGCCGGGGGTCTCAACGACACCGCGCTCGAACTGGGCGGTTCGCTGGGCATCGCGATCCTGGGCTCGGTACTCGCCACCACCTACCGAGGCGGCATCGTCGACTTCCTCGCGGGATTCCCCGGCAAAGGACCCGACGGACGACCGACGGAACAGGCAGTGCAGGCCATCGCCGCATCGGGCGATTCGGTGGCCGGAGCCGTGATTGTCGCAGACATCATGCGCGAGAACCCATTTCTCGCCGGCTACGCGGACAACCTGCAGATCAACGCCATCAGCTCGTTTGCAGGAGCCGTCGCGCACACCTCGCTCGTCTCGACCGCCGTGTTCGCGCTGGGATCGCTGATCGTCGCCGCTCTGCTGCCGAGGTCGCGCAAGCAGTCGGCAATGATCCTTGCGCCCAACTTCGAAGCTTCTGAGTACGAGGCTCCTGAGCGCAACCGTGAAGCAGCCCGCGAGGTTGCCGAACTCGAACACCTGCTGGAACAACCCGCTGCCGCAGAACGTGCAGTCGCGAAACCCACTCGCGCGAAGCCCGCAGATGCAACCTCCACTGACGCAATGCTGTCTGTTGACGCCGAATTGACTCGGCCCAGCATCTATCAGCTGGCGGCCAAGGTATACGAGCTCGAAATTGCTGTGGCGCATGAGGAATCGCTCGATGCAGCCGAGCGGCAGACCATTCACCAGCTGGCCCTTGCGGACATCGCCCGTAAGCGACGCGAATTGGCGGAGGAGGAGCTCGACGCGGCGTTGGACCTCGCCGAGCTACCCGTCCGTACCGTTCCCGAGCCGTCGGCTGTGCCGGAGCACCGGAACTTCTACCAGGCAGCCGACGCCGCACACCGTAGATGCACCGCGTTCGCGGAACGTTCGAGCTCGGTGTGGGCGATGCCGGGGTAACTCGGTGATGCGCTAGATCAGCACCGCACCCTGGGAAGCCGAGCCCACCAGCTTGGCGTACTTGGCCAGAACCCCGCGGGTGTAGCGGGGAGGCAGAGGGGCCCAGCCTTCCTTACGGGCCTCGAGCTCGGAGGCGTCGACGAGAAGGTCGAGTGTGCCTGTGCCGACATCCAACCGGATCTGATCGCCGTCACGAACGAGGGCGATGGGCCCGGCGTCGACTGCCTCGGGAGCAACATGGCCGACGCAGAGGCCGGTGGTGCCGCCCGAGAAACGGCCGTCGGTGAGCAATAGGACGTCCTTGCCGAGACCTGCGCCCTTGATGGCACCGGTGATGGCGAGCATTTCTCGCATGCCCGGTCCACCCTTGGGGCCCTCGTATCGGATGACGACGACGTCGCCCGCGGCGATCGTGCCGTCCTCGAGTGCGTCCATTGCGGCGCGTTCCCGCTCGAAAACGCGTGCGGTGCCGACGAACACGTCGGAATCGAAGCCGGCGCTCTTGACGACTGCTCCGCCCGGTGCGAGCGATCCCTGGAGGATGGTGATGCCGCCGGTCGGATGTATGGGCTCGGTCATCGCGCGGAGCACCTTGCCGTCGGGGTCGGGCGGAGCGATGTGCGCGAGGTTCTCGGCCACCGTCTTTCCGGTGACGGTGAGGCAGTCGCCGTGCATGAGGCCGGCGTCGAGAAGCGCTTTCATGACCACGGGAACTCCGCCGATGGCGTCGACGTCGGTCATGACGTGCTTGCCGAACGGCTTGACGTCGGCGAGGTGCGGGACCTTGGCGCCGATGCGGGTGAAGTCGTCGAGGGTGAGGTCGACCTCGGCCTCGTGGGCGATGGCCAGTAGGTGGAGCACGGCGTTGGTGGAGCCGCCGAACGCCATGACGACGGCGATCGCGTTCTCGAACGCCTCCTTGGTCATGATGTCGCGGGCGGTGATTCCGCGACGCAGCATCTCGACGACGGCTTCGCCGCTGGCGTGCGCGAACTGGTCTCGGCGACGATCGGGTGCGGGCGGAGAGGCGCTGCCGGGCAACGACATTCCGAGTGCTTCGGCGGCGCTGGCCATGGTATTGGCCGTATACATTCCGCCACAGGCACCTTCACCGGGACAGATGGCGCGCTCGATGGTGTCGACGTCTTCGCGGGACATCAGTCCACGCGAGCATGCGCCGACTGCCTCGAATGCGTCGATGATGGTGACCTGGTGTTCGCTTCCGTCGGACAGCTTCGCGAAGCCGGGGAGCGTCGAACCCGCGTAGAGGAACACGCTGGCCAGGTTGAGCCGGGCTGCGGCCATCAGCATTCCGGGCAGCGACTTGTCGCAGCCGGCGAGCAGCACCGAACCGTCGAGTCTTTCGGCGCTGATCACGGTTTCGACGCTGTCGGCGATGACTTCACGGGAGACGAGGGAGAAGTGCATGCCCTCGTGACCCATCGAGATTCCGTCGGAGACCGAGATGGTTCCGAATTCGAGCGGGAACCCGCCCGCTGCGTGGACACCCTTCTTCACTGCCTTGGCAAGGCGCTCGAGGGAGAGGTTGCACGGAGTGATCTCGTTCCACGACGAAGCGACACCGATCTGGGATTTGCCCCAGTCGGAGTCGCCCATCCCGACAGCCCGCAGCATGCCGCGGGCAGCGGTCTTCTCCAGGCCGTCGGTGACGTCACGGCTCCGTGGCTTGATGTCCGGTGAGTCGTTCTCGGTCGTCATGGCACTCCTGACCTCTACGTGGATATATGGGCTGTATCCACCTGCGTATCGAACTGCGTTGTGAACACAATTCTCTTCACCAGCCTAAACCCGTCGCTCCGGGGCGGTCGCCGGGGACGAGGGGTCGCAGTGTGGACGGCAGTCGATCGAGTCCGGGTCGATGCGGGGTTCCGAGCGAACCATGAGGGCCGCGATCGATGCTCCGACGAGCAAAAGCCCAGCGCAGATGATCATCGCGGTGTGAAAGCCACCGGAGAAAACGAACGGGTCGTCGTAGTCGAAGCGTCAGGGTGTACCCACTGACCGTCCACTGCAGACCCGAGACCCCCGAGCCGAGATCCCTGCCGATGTCGGGCAAGGCCACGTTCACGACGGTCGCGTCGAGCATCGCCAGCGAGGATCTTCCGGACGGTCGCGGCCACGATCCAGCGTCCCCGTGGGGTTTTCAGGGCAACCGATCCGGCCGTTTTCACCCACCGAGTCTGACACCCGTTACGCGGGCATGGCTACAGACTCTCGAAGCAGACGATGAAACCCCGCTCGTCGTGGGCGAACCCGCCCGTCGCCGGATCGGCGCACTGCTCTACGTCCGTCGTTCCTGCCAACACGTCCGTCACGCGGTACGAGTCCGATCCCGGCGCCGAGCAGTCGATGCGGACCGGATCTTCCTCGGACAGGTCCATACAGCCCCCGACCACCCAATCGACGTCGAGGCACAGCGCGCCCTGCTCGACCTCTCCGTACGTGACGTAGTAGGTCTGGTCCGCATCGGACGGACATTCCGTCTGCGTCGGAGCCTTGGCGATGACCTTGAAGTTGGACGTCTCACCGCCGCATACGGCATTTTCGATGGTGGCGTCGAACTGCGTTCCACCGAGTGCGACGCACTGGCCGATCTCGACGTCGAAATCGACATCCCCGCCGATGTCCTCACCCTCCTGCCCGGGTGGCGGCGACACGACGGTGGTGGGCGACGCCGACGTGGTCGTCGGGCCGGCTGTGGAGCTCGACGCCTGTCCGTCGCCCTCGGGCACGGCGCGGGGAGTGACCTCGGAGCCGCAGCCCGCGAGTGCGAGGGTGGTGCATGCGATCGCGGCCAGGCCGGCACGGCGGAGCTCGCCAACACGGCGGAGCTTTCGGGCGGTGTGGTTCAAAAGACGGTTCCTGGTCTCGAGGTGTTCGGGCGGGCGGGGACGGAGCGAGCCACTGGTGACGCGATAAAACTATCGAACCCGGCACCCGATCGGCGGATCGAACTCGGGATGGATGAGGCAGTATTGACCGCGTGGACCTCCCCGTTGCGTGGCCGATCCAGCCGATGCTCGCCAAAGCGGCCAAAGCCGTGCCGGACCAGCCCGCCGACGGGCCTCCGGAATGGTCGTACGAGCCCAAGTGGGACGGCTTTCGCGCCATCGTCTTCCGTGACGGCGACGAAGTCGTTCTCGGTTCGCGGGGAGGTAAGGACCTCGCGCGTTACTTCCCTGAAATGGTGGAGGCCGTCCGACGCGAATTGCCGGAGCGCATCGTCGTCGACGGCGAGATCGTCGTACCGCGTGAGATCGACGGGCGCACCAGGCTCGACTGGGACGCACTGTCCGAGCGTATTCACCCCGCCGATTCGCGCGTGCGCATGCTGGCGGAGAAGACGCCGTCGATGTTCATCGGGTTCGATCTGCTCGCGCACGGAACGACGGACCTGACGGGTCAGCCGTTTCGTACTCGCCGCGAGACGCTGCTGGACGTCTTCGGCGGCAATGACCGATGCCAGGTCACCAGCACCACCGACAGTGCGGCCACCGCGCAGGATTGGTTCGAGCGCTTCGAAGGCGCGGGTCTGGACGGCGTCGTCGCCAAAAAGCTCGACGGGGTGTATCTGCCGGGCAAGCGCGAGATGATCAAGGTCAAGCACGCCCGTACTGCGGATTGCGCGCTGATCGGGTATCGAGTGCACAAGTCCGGCAACGGCATCGGGTCGCTCCTCCTCGGCCTGTACGACGGCGACGACATCCGCATGATCGGTGGGGCTTCGGCGTTCACCGACAAGCGGCGCGTCGAAATCCTCGAAGAACTGCAACCCCTGCGGGTGGGTGACGACGTCGTGTCCGACGCCGAGGCCAACCGGTGGACGTCCAACAAGGATCGAAGTTGGGTGCCGTTGCGCGTCGAACGCGTCGTCGAAGTCGCGTACGACCAGATGGAAGGCGACCGACTGCGGCACGCCGCGCGCTTCCTTCGGTGGCGCCCGGACCGAGATCCGAAGTCGTGCACGTACGACCAGCTCGAGGTTCCGGTGCGCTACGACGTCGCCGACGTGTTGGCCGGAGGCAACTGATGGCCGCCAAGACGCCGCCGGAGTTCGTGGACGCGGGCGGGCGCGAAGTTCGGGTGTCGAGCCCCGACCGCGTCATCTACGAAGCCACCGAACGCACCCCGGAAATCAGCAAAGTGCAGGTGTGCGAGTACTTCGCCGCCGTCGGCGAGCCGCTCGTGCGTGCGATCGGGGAGCGTCCGACGGCCATGGAGCGGTGGCCGGACGGGTACCGCGAGGGCATGCGGCTCGCGGTCGGACCGCAGGACAAAGAGGGTGACGGTTTCTATCAGAAGCGGCTGCCGAAGGGCGCGCCCGACTGGATCGAGACCGTCGGCATCACGTTTCCGAGCGGCCGAAGTGCGAACGAGCTGTGTCCCAGCGAAACCGCGGCCCTGGTGTGGGCAGCTCAGATGGGCACCCTGACGTTTCACCCGTGGCCGGTCCGGCGTCCCGATGTGGATCACCCCGACGAACTCCGGCTCGACCTGGATCCGCAGCCGGGCACCACTTTCGCCGACGCCCAGCGTGTCGCCGACGTGACGCGGGAGCTCCTCGAGGAACTCGGGTTACGCGGCTATCCCAAGACCAGTGGCAACCGCGGTATCCACATCTACGTCCGGATAGACCCCGAGTACACCTTCGAGCAGGTGCGGCACGCGGCCATCGGTCTCGGTCGAGAACTCGAACGCCGCGACGACGGGGTGACCACCAGGTGGTGGAAAGAGGAACGCGGAGAACGCATCTTCATCGATTACAACCAGAACAACCGAGACCGAACCATCGCAAGCGCCTGGAGCCTGCGGGCACGTCCCGGCGCGCCGGTGAGCACCCCGGTGACGTGGTCCGGGCTGGCCGACCTCACCGATCCTCGGGACTTCAACATCGTCACCGTGCCCGACTATCTGGCCGACGGCGACCCGTGGGAGGACATGGACTCGCAGTCCTACTCCCTGGAGCCGCTGCTGCACCTGTGGGAAACGTTGCCGGGCGGCGAACTGAACTTTCCGCCCGACTACCCCAAGATGCCCGGGGAACCGCCCCGTGTTCAGCCGTCGAAGAAAGTAGCCGAACACTGGGACGAGCAGGGCAACCGCATCGAGACCTAGCGCTGTTCGAGTCCCCTTATGAGTGAGGCCGCGTCGTACGGTCCGTCGTGCCGGATCGGGTGCTCGTCTCCACGGCCGAGGTAGAAGGTCGGCGTGCCGTCGACGTCGCTGGAGCGGGCGTCGAGCTCGTCGTCCTCCACCCGGACGATGTAGTCACCGGTGCGGAGATCCTCCTCGAACCTGTCGATGTCGAGGCCCAGTTCGGCTGCGTAGCGCTCGATGTCGTCCGGTTCGAGTTCGTCGCTGTGCTCGAACAGTACGTCGGCCATCTCCCAGAACTTGCCCTGCGCTGCCGCTGCTTCGCTGGCCTGCGCCGCGTACCGGGCGTGCGGGTGGTAGTCGTCGAGGGGCAGGTGGCGGAACACGTAGCGCAGTTCGTCACCGAAGTGAGCGCGTACTTCCCGGATACTTCCGGTTGCCTTGCTGCAGAAGGGGCATTCGAAGTCGCCGTACTCGACGATCGTCAGTGGTGCGTCGACGGGACCTCTGATGTGGTCGCGTTTCGGGTCGACGGGGCGCAGAAGCTTGTGCGAAGTGTCGTGTCCGGGAGGATGGATACTCGCATCGATCCGAAACAGCAACCAGCCGAGTGCAGTCGCGATGACGGAGGCGACCAGCACGCCCACCCGGGCCTCGTCGGCCAGGAGCTCGTCGTCGAGTGCGAGGTCGACGATGAACAGCGAGATGGTGAAGCCGATGCCCGACAGTGCCGCTCCACCCGCGATGTGGGAGATCGTCAGACCGGGAGCCAGTGCCGTCGGCCTGAGTCTGGCGAACAGTGCTGCGGCGCCGGTGATTCCGATGAGCTTGCCCAGGGTGAGGCCGATGACGACACCCCAGGTCAGAGGGGACGTCGCTGCCGCGCGCAGCGTGTCGGCGCTGAGTACGACGCCGGCGTTGGCGAGGGCGAAAATCGGAACGATGATGAATGCGGTGTACGGCTGATAGAGCCGCATGAGCCGTTCGTTGACGGACACGGCTCGATCCAGCCCGAGTCGCGCGGCCCGCGCATATTCGGGGTTCGGGGATTGGCGGAAGGCCCGCGTCAGGTCGGAGGCCCGTTCCACTTCACCGCGTCGCGGCGGATACACCGGGAGAATCAGGGCGATGAGAACGCCGGCAAGGGTCGGGTGCACTCCCGACTCGTAGAACGCCACCCAGGTCGCTATGGACACGACGAAGTAGCCGATACCGCGCCACACCTCGAGGCGTCGAAGCAGCGCGATCGCGGCGAGACCGACGAAGGCACCGGCGAGCGGCAGAACCCTCACCTCGTCGGTGTAGAAGAAGGCGATGATGGCCAGCGCGCCGATATCGTCGGCGATGGCGAGGGTGAGCAGGAAGATGCGCAGCCGTGCGGCTTTCTTCGGCCCGATGACGGCAAGAGCCCCGAGTACGAAGGCGGTGTCGGTCGAGATCACCACACCCCAGGCGCCCGCTGCGGCGCCGGACGGGTTGAGCGCGAGGAACAGAAGTGCAGGAATCGCCAGTCCGGCGATGGCCGCGACGATCGGGATGCTCGCACGGGAACGGTCGGTGAGCTCACCCATCGCGAACTCGCGTTTGACCTCGAGCCCGACGACGAAGAAGAAGAGGGCCATCAGCCCGTCGTTGACCCAGTGCGCGAGGTCGAGGGCAATACCGTGGCCGCCGACGGAAACAGACAGTTCGGTGTGCCAGAAGGCCTGGTAGGTCTCACCGAACGGCGAGTTGGCCCATACCAGGGCGAGCAGGGTGGCGCCGAGGAGGAACCCTGCGGCGAGCGTTTCGCTGTTGCGTTCCCCGCGTGCCCGCTCGAGTCTCTTGGCGAAGCGTCGCAGGGGCGAGACGGCGGGGGTGATGTCCGTCATCGTTTACAAGCTGCCACTCGGGTGGATGCTCATGTGCTTGGACTTCTCCTCGATCGCTGTCGGACAACTGTGGCAGCATTGTTGCTGCCACGCAGTGCTAGCCAACACGCGAGGGTCGCGTGTGCTTCCACGGAGGCGAACCAACAACGAAAGCCGGGACGAATGCGTGCGTTGATCTGTCGCAAGTGCGGACAGAAGTTGTCTTTCGAAAATTCGCTGTGTCTGCACTGCCACAGCGCGCTCGGCTTCCACCTCCCGACGCGGTCGCTCCTCGTCCTTCCGGATACCGCACCGGACGGCGCTGCCGAGGCGACCGTGGACGACATCGCATGGAAGAAGTGCGCCAACGCCGGAATTGCCAAATGCAACTGGCTCGTCGACACCTCAGGGGGAGAGAAGCTCTGCTTCTCCTGCCGGTTGACCAGGACGCGGCCCGATGACGACGACGCCGCCGCGATGACGGCGTTCGTCGACGCCGAAACGAACAAGCGTCGAGTCGTCCTGGAACTCACCGAGCTCGGACTACCCATCGTCGGTCGCGACGAGAACCCGACCACCGGGCTGGCCTTCGACTTGCTGTCCAGCGCCAAGACCCAGGTCATGACCGGTCACGCGAGCGGGATCGTCACCCTGGACCTCGCCGAGGGCGACGACGTGCACCGCGAGCAGCTTCGGGTGTCGATGTCCGAGCCGTATCGAACCCTCGTCGGTCACTTCCGGCACGAGATCGGCCACTACTACCAGATGGTTCTGGTCGGCTCGGGGGAGCATCGCGCAGAATTCGAAGAACTGTTCGGCGACCCGGACACCGACTATCAGGCGGCTCTGGACCGGCATTACAACGAGGGCGCACCCGACAACTGGCCGAAGAAGTACGTCTCGTCCTACGCGACGATGCACCCGGCCGAAGACTGGGCCGAGACATTTGCTCATTACCTGCACATTCGCGACACCCTCGACACGGCCGCGGCGTTCGGAATGGCACCGGCTGGTTCCACGCTGGACAGTCCACTGCCCGGCGACGTCGGATTCGACCAGATCGTCGATTGGTGGTTACCGCTGTCGTGGGCGCTCAATCAGATCAACCGCTCGATGGGCCACCGCGATCTGTACCCGTTCGTCCTGCCCGCGGCGGTATTGAAGAAGATGCGGTGCGTGCACCACTTGATCGCCCCGTACACCGCTTGATCCCGCCGTGCGGACGGTGAACAAACTTCGAACGCGTCGGCTAGAGCCCGGTTCGTTCCACCGGCAGCCGCAGCAGAAGGCTGCGAGCGCATTCCACCGTCAACTGCGGATCGTGGCTGAGCACGTACGAGAAGCGACGGGCCATGTCCGGGCCGGTGTCGCCCATGTCCTTCGCGGCGAGCACGGCCGCGAAGTGTGGTGACAGCACGACCACCACCCATTCCTCGCGTACCGGGTCGTCGGGTTCGAGATCCGCGCCGCGCACTCGCGGAGCAGGCTCGGAGTCGATGCCCGCCGCAAGCGCTCCCACGAGTGCTGCTCGCGTGGCCATCACTTCCCAGCGCTTGGCGGTAAGGACGGTGAAGTGCTCTCGCTTCTCGAACGAGCCGAGGATGACCGCGGTCTGCAGCGACTCACCTGCAATGGATTCGAGCCCTTTGCTCACTTCGACGAGTAGTTGCTTGGTCGACGGTTTGGGGTCGCGTCCCGCTGCCGCAAGCTGGTACGGCGACGACTTGGGCAACGTGCCACGCTCGGATGACGTGCGGAAGTTGAACGGCGACACTGCATTCGACGGATCGGCGGGCGTCAAGTTCTGCCCGGTGAACCAACGGCCCTGCCCGAAGCGGGCCCCGAGGGCAATCGCTATGTCCACATCTTCTTCGGTGTCGATTCCCTCGGCCATGACGATGGCCCCGGTGCGTTCGGTGTAGGCGGCCACGGCGTTGACCACGCGGGCAGTGAACCTGCTGGGCCGCTGCGTGATGAGGCTGCGATCCAACTTGACTACGTCGGGCTCGAGCAACGGCAGCAGCGCCAGCGATTCGGGACGCACGCCGACGTGGTCGACGGCGATGGCCCAGCCGAGGCGTCGCACATCGGCGACCGTGCGCAACAGTTGAGCCGGCCGACGAATGAGGGAGGTCTCGTCGAGCTGCAACACTGCGCTGCCGGAATCGACGTCACCGCGGTCGGGTAGGTGCGGCAGGGTGTCGGGATCGATGGCGATGAACAGAGGAAGGCCCTCGAGCGCGGCCGTGCTCTCGGCGCCGTCGACGGCTCCGGCCCAGCGGACGAGATCGAGGTCGACGGTCATATCCATCGCACGCGCTGCGGACGCCAATGCGGACGGGTCGCGGAACGCCGAACCCTCGGGCCCGCTGACAATGGCTTCGTATCCGGTGACTTCTTTGGTCAGCAGGTCGACGATCGGTGCGAAGTCCGTATGCAGGCTGCCCGGACCGAGGATGGATTCGAGGCCACCTCCGTCGTAGGCCCTCGTCGATGTCTCGCCACTCATGAACGTTCCTCTATCCTCAGGCCTACTGTCGCCGCGACCGAAGCGGGTTTGCCGGTCGAAGCCACGAACACTTCGAGTATCACATCTTCGTCTACATACCCGCCGAGTCGTACCAACCCGGCGGTACGCGCCAGAACAGCATGCACCTCATCACCCGACTGTGGGTAGTCCGCGACGGGATGGCGCCAGTGGACTCCGAGCAGCGTGCCCCCTGGTTCGAGGTGCGTGACGGCCGAGTCGAGGACGGTACGGAGGTCATCTTCCCCCAGGTAGTAACCGACCTCGCTGAGCACGATGAGGTCGAATGTATCGCCTTTCGCCACAGTGTCCCAGCCGTCGGTGAGCGACCATTCGACGAAATGAACAGAATCACTGCCGACGTGCGCGCGAGCCGTGTCGAGGGCGGAGCCGACGACGTCGGTCGATACCACCGAGTCGCACCGCTCGGCGAGCTTCCGGGTGAGAATGCCGATCGAACACCCCGGTTCGAGGGCTCGCCGGTACCGCGCGCGGGGTAGCGACGCCAGCGTCAGCGTGTACTTGCGCTCCTCGTACCAGTTGTTTCCCAACCCGAACGGGTCCTCGCGGTCGGCGTACACACCGTCGAAGTAGCCCTTCGGCAGGGTCACGTCGCACGACCGTTCATGCGAACACCACCTCGTAGGAGCGCAGCAGTCGATCCAATACAGGCGGGGGCAGGATTGCTGCGTCGGCGGGGTGCGTCGACAGCGGTGCAATCTGCGTGGCGAACTCCTGCGCAGCGAGGCGCTTGTTCTGCTGAACCTGCGCATCGAGCTCGACGGAGAGGGCTCGGCCCCAGGGCACGTCGGGGTGATCCGGGCGCGCCCAATGCCACATCCACACCGGGTATTCGAGAACGGCGATCCCGACGCGTTTCGCCGCAGTGAGGGTCGCTCGTGCGGTTGCCTCGTGATCGGGGTGCCGATCGGCGCGCCACGGGGTGAGACACCAGGTTCCCGGGCCGCCGGAAAGGAGTTCGGTCAAGGCCCGTGCCAGTTCGTCTTCCTGTCCACTCACGTCGCCGTCCGCGAATCCGAGGCGGATCGGATCGATATCGAGTCCGAGTCGCGCCAAAGCGCGCCGGGTCTCCCTGGGGCGTTCCGCTTCGAGCTCGGCTGCCGACATCGTCGGCGAGCCCGGGTGTGAGGCGCTTCCGTCGGTGACAGCAATCACGGTCACTGCGATACCGGACGCTGCCGCGATCGACATCAGCCCGCCGACCCCGAGAACTTCGTCGTCGGGATGCGGCGCGACGACGACCAGTTCGGTACACCGGCTCAGGTCGAGCGCCGGGAAGGGGCGATTCCACGCAGACCATTCCGTCTCGGAGGTGCCGTGCGTGGTCGTATCGAAGCCTCGTGACGCCTGGATGGTCTCGTTCACCACGGATCGTCCTCCTTCGAGATGTCGTCGCCCAGTGCCGCGAGATCGCGCTCGGCATGTGACTGCCGAAGGAACACCGTCAGATCGGAAACGCGCCGAGCGTGCTCGGCGTTGGAACACAGAGGCGCTG
>NZ_JBAWFH010000187.1:0-1684 GCF_049591685.1 Rhodococcus sp. (in: high G+C Gram-positive bacteria)
GTGTGCTTGCGCTCGGCGTCGGCCTGCAGCGCGTCGGCCTTCTCTTTTGCCTGCCGCAGCTGGGTTTCGGATCGCGTCTGCGCATCGGTCAGCAGCGACTCCGATTTCTGACGCGCATCGGACACCATGGCCTCGGACCGCGTGCGTGCGTCGGTGACGAGGCGCTCCGCGTTGGTACGGGCGTTACCGAGCAGCTGCTCGGACTCGGTCTTCGCGTCGCTGGTGAGACGGTCGGCCATCTCCTGCGCGAGACCGAGAATCTTGGCGGCCTGCATGTTGGAGTCGCCACTCTGGGCTGCAGGTGCAGCCGCTGCTGGAGCGACGGGTGGCGCAACCACCGGCGCCGGCTTCGGGGGCTCTGGCGGTCGCACCGGCTCGGGAGCCTTCTGCTGGGCCGGTGCGCTCTGCTGGGGACCGTTCGAGGCACCCTGGCGCGCACTCTTGGCGTCGCCGAGTTCCTGGTCGAGCTCTCCCACCCGCTGGCGCAGGTCGGCATTCTCCTCGATCAATCGCGACAACTCTTGCTCGACGAGATCGAGGAATGCATCCACCTCGTCTTCGTTGTAGCCACGCTTACCGATAGGTGGCTTGCTGAACGCGACATTGTGCACATCAGCTGGAGTCAGCGGCATGGAAGGATCCCTTCACGCGTCTTGAGGCGGTAGAGCAAGCATTCAGTTATATCCCATTCCGCACGAGCCGGAACAATCAAACTGTAACTGGCGTCCATTCTGTCACATCGGTCGCGCTGGTCGCGCGCGTCCCCGAAGTCTGCTGGCTTTGTCCCCGATATCTACGACCCCAAACCTCGTACGACCGTCATCAGGATGAACACGCCGAAGAGCAGCACCATGATCGACAGATCCAACCGCACTCCGCCCAGATTGACCGGCGGAATCAGTCGCCTCAGCAACTTGACCGGCGGATCGGTCACCGTGAATATCGCTTCGAGCACGATGACGACGAATCCGGAGGGACGCCAGTCGCGGGCGAAACTCCTGATGAATTCGACGATGATGCGGCCGATGAGAAGAAGCCAAAATATGAACAGTATGAAGTAGATTACCGCGAACAAGGCCACAGGTCATACTCTGCCCGAAAACATCGGCTCGATCAAAGCGCGCAGGTCAGAGCGTGCGCGCTTCGATCGAGCCGGTACGAGCCGATCGTGCGTTGAGCCGTCACTGCTGGCTGTAGAAGCCCGTTTCGGCGATGCGACGACGTTCCTGGGGCGATACGTCGATGTCCGCGGGCGACAGCAGGAACACCTTTGTTGCCACCTTGTCGAACGAACCACGCAAGGCGAATGCCAGACCGGCGGCGAAGTCGACCAGTCGCTTGGCGTCGGCGTTGCTCATCTCGACGAGATCCATGATCACCGGCGTACCGTCGCGGAACCGCTCACCGATGGTGCGAGCCTCGCTGTAGTCGCGCGGGCGCAGCGTGGTGATCTTGGACAGTGGGCCGCCATCGTCGACGACCGGACTGCGGCGCGTCTCGGCGCGCACGTCCATCCGTGTGTCGACAGCGAGATTGCCGCGGGTGGAGCCGCCGCCGCGGCCTGCCATCGACGCCGGACGCGATGCGCGTCCGCCGATGGGCGCCAACGTCGGAGACTGGCGGGGCGCCTCGTAGTCGTCGTCGTAGTCCTCGTCGAGGTCGTCGCGTTCGAGACGAGCCGGAC
>NZ_JBAWFH010000188.1:0-7044 GCF_049591685.1 Rhodococcus sp. (in: high G+C Gram-positive bacteria)
GGATACTGCCGTCGACTCAAGACCCAACTCGACGAGGCCGGAATCGGGTACGCGGAGATCGACATCGAGCAGGACCCGAAGTCGGCCGATTTCGTCGGCAGCGTCAACAACGGAAACCACGTCGTACCGACCGTGCTCTACGCCGACGGCACAACAGCCACGAACCCGACGTTGGCTGCCGTCAAGCGCGCGTTGGGTCAGTAGGCTCCGCCTAGCTTTCACCACTGGCACTCCCCGACTCGGACGCACCGGCACCCTCTAACTGCCGGTTGCGGCCCATGCTTCGAGCATGCCGCGGGCGATCGAGATCGATCCCGGCAGCAGCAGCCGCGCGTCCGAGTCGGATGCCCAGTCTCCGAGCGCCAGTGCGCTCCGTACCTCGTCGCGGTGAAACCAGTGCGCTTCCGCGATCTCCCCGTCGAGGAACTCGAGGGGTTCGGCGGGGTCGGCTACGGCTGCGAACCCGATCATGATCGACCGGGGAAACGGCCACGGCTGACTCCCCAGGTACGTGATGTCGGAGACCGTCAGCCCGACCTCTTCCTTGATCTCGCGAAGGACGCACGTTTCGAGCGACTCACCGGCCTCGACGAAGCCCGCCAGCACCGAGAATCGACGCTCGGGCCACGCCGGAGCTCTGGCCAGCAGGACCTGGTCTGCGTCGTCGTGGACGAGGCAGATCACCGCTGGATCGGTGCGGGGGAATTCCTCGTGTCCGCTGGATGTGCTGGTTCGTGACCATCCCGCTGCACTGGGCATGGTGGCCGCGCCGTCGAGCGCGCTGAAACTGGCGCTCGCATGCCAATTGAGGATGGCCAGGGCGCTCGTCAGTATGGAAAGTTGGTTCTCGTCGAGCTTTTCGCCAACGGTACGAAGGTCGCCCAATTCTCCGTCCAGTACGCCCACGCGCTGGGCCCACAGGTGCCGACCGTCGTCGACACCCAGGAAGACCGCATCGGGCGCCGGTTCAGCGGACACCTCGGTGGCGGGTAGGTAGATCAGCCCCGACTCGTCGACGCGGAGTCGGCCACGATGATCGACCTGTAGGACCTTTCCGGTGGGCCACCCTGCCCGAAGTGCATCGGTGTTCTTACGCAGCTCTTCCGCGCGGTTCAACGGAGATCTGGAGAGTAAGGGTGGGCGGTCGAGTTCGAATCTTGGCACGGACACGACCCTACTGCGCGGTCGCTCAGTCGCCGACGCGGCGGATGTAGAGCAACCGGTCGCTTGCTTCGATGGCGTCGACTTCGGGAGTTCCGACGCGGAACAACTTCCCGTCTCGCACGACTCCCAGCACGATGTCGGCGAGGTGCCGCGGCGATCCACCCACTTCGTCCCGCTCGACTTCCCGCTCGGCGATGGCGAATCCGGCTTCCGGCGTCAAGAGATCTTCGATCATCTCCACCACGCTCGGGGTCGTGGTGGCGATACCGAGCAGTCGGCCCGCTGTCTCCGAGGAGACCACCACCGAGTTGGCACCCGACTGCCGCAGCAGGTGGGTGTTCTCGGCCTCCCTGATTGCCGCGACGATCTTTGCCTTGGGCGCGATCTCTCGGGCGGTCAACGTGACGAGCACAGCGGTGTCATCTCGGTTGGTGGCGACGATTATTGCCGCAGCATGCTGTGCGCCGGTCAATCTCAAGACGTCGGACTTGGTGGCCGAGCCGTGTACCGTCACGAGCCCCATGTTGGACGCGGAGTCCAGCACGGTTTGGTCGGTGTCGACGACGACTATCTCCGACGCCGGAACTCCGTCGCCCAGCATGGCGTCGACGGCAGTGCGGCCCTTGGTGCCGAAACCGATGACCACTGTGTGATTACGCACTTTACGTCTCCATCGCTGGATTTTGAATGCCTGCCGGGACCGCTCGGTGAGGACCGCGAGGGTGGTACCGACCAACAAGATGAGGAAGAAGATTCGAAGTGGCGTGATGACCAGAATGTTGACCAGACGAGCGGACGGAGCGATGGGAGTGATGTCGCCGTACCCGGTGGTCGACAATGACACCGTCGCGTAGTAAAGCGCATCGAGGAACGACAGTTCGTTGTCCTGAGCATCTCGATATCCGTCTCGGTCGAGGTACACGATGACAGCCGCGAGCAGCAGGGCGCCCAAGGCAATCAGGACTCGACGGTAGATCGCGCGCCACGGACTGCTCTGCAGTTCGGGAACGCGAAGGACACCCACCAGGGCATGGTCCGGCCTGTCCGTCAGAGTATCGCCGGCGCTCAGGCGGGCGCGCAGTTTGCCTGCCACGGCGCCTACTCACCTCTTCGATCGTTCACGGCTGGCAGCGTAACCCCCACAGGTGACGTTGCAGCGCTGTGACCCACGAACTGCGCGAACCGTGTGGCACGGTGTACCCATGACACAGGGCGGAAGTCAGGCTGCAGCTGTTCGTCTCGCGGTGTTGTTGGGAGGCGCGGGGGTACTGCATTTCGTCACTCCGCAATTCTTCGACATGCAGGTTCCTCGGGCCTTGCCCGGCGAGCCTCGCACCTACACCCAGGCTTCCGGGGTGGCCGAACTCGCGGTGGCCGCAGCGCTTGCCGTACCGCGCACGCGACGCCTCGGCGGTGGGCTGGCTGCGGCGCTGTTCGTGGCCGTCTTCCCCGCGAACATCGACATGGCTCGGCGCTACGTCTCCAATGCCAAGACGTCGCCCGCGGTGAAGGCCGCGATGATCGCGCGACTGCCACTTCAGGTCCCGCTCATCACCGAGGCACTGAAGGTACGCAAGGGAGGCTGACACACTCACCCTTCCGAACCGGGGAGTGCGAACTCGCCAGCACCTTCGATGAGCGCTTCCAGTTCGCTTTCGTCCGGCAGGTCGTCCGGCGCGATGGTGCGATTGCTGCGCACGTAATGGAATGCAGCACGTACCTTCTCGAGCGACACGGGAGCGGCGCCGGGCTGCGAGGCGGACATCAACTCGGCCCACGCCAGCCGATAGGCCGCGAGCTGCATCACGACCGACTTCTCTTCCGTTGCCGTGGGCTCCTTACCCGTCTTCCAGTCGATCACCGTCCATCCGCCGTCTGGGTCCGCGAACACGGCATCGATGCGGCCACGCAGAACCGTTCCGGCGATGGACGTTTCGAACGGAACCTCGACCTCGATCGGACTGCGCAGCGCCCATGCCGACCTTTCGAAGGCTTGCTGCAACACCTCGAGGTCCACGTCCCCCGCCGCGCCGGTGTCGGCGGAACCAGGTAGTTCGTCCAGGTCCAGCAGTCGGGTTGCGCCGAATCGGCGCTCGATCCAGGCGTGAAACGCGGTTCCCCGTCGCGCCAACGGATTCGGAGGGAACGGCAACGGACGGCGGAGCCTCGAAGCCAACGCGTCGGGATCGGCGGCAAGATCGACCAACTGACTGACCGACAGATTGTCGGGCAGCGGCACGTCGATTGTCGTGTCGGAGCGTTCCGCGCGTTCGACGAGTAGTGCCTCGACGTCGGCCGTCCAGCCCTCCGGGTCGGCGATGCTCGGATCGGTGTCGGATGCCGGGCCCTGCATGGGGGTGCCCAGCGCTTCGAGAACAGCGCGAGCGCCTCGTTCCACGGCCGAACGCCGGCTGCCCAACGGATCGCGCGGCCAGGTAGCGGAATGTGGTTCCGTAGCAAGAGGATTGAGAGTCCCCGCCTCGGGGGCCGACGCCCATTCATCGACGACGGCGACCGGAGCCGCGCCCGTCCCGGCACGTTCGTCGACCAGCGCTTTCAATTCGACGAGGAAATCCGATGGCCCTCTGGGCTTCGTGCTGGTTTCGTCCCACTGATGAGCAGAGACGAAGAGCGCACGCTCCGTTCGCGTGAGCGCGACGTAGAACAATCTGCGGTCCTCGGCGAGTCGTCGCCGCGCCAACGCGTCCTTGTGCCGGTCGACGGCATCTTGCAGGTCCTTGCGATTGTGAATGTCGTCCAGCTCGAGCACCGGGACGCCCTCCGACATCTGACCGGACGCGTCCACCCTCGACCGGTCGCCGCGGAGAACAGGCGGTAGCTCGGCCATCGCACCGAGCCAGGTCGACGACGCGGTCGACGATGGGAACACTCCTTTCGAGACGTGAGGGACGACGACGACTTCCCACTCGAGCCCCTTGGCCGAATGCACCGTCAGAACCTGAACGCGGTGCGGTGCGACCTCCACCTCGCCGGGCGCGAGACCGTCCTCCACCGAGTCGGCCGCAGCGAGGAAGGAAAGAAACCCGGTCACGGTGGCCGTGGGGTTGTCGGCGTAATCGGCGACGACCACCGCGAACTCGTCGAGGTGCTCACGTCCGACGGATCCGGCGGTGGTTGCCGAGGTACGCGCCTGCGCTTCGATGGCAATTCCCATTGCGCGCTCGATGTCCGCAACCAACTCGGTCAGGGGTTGCCCGATGCGGTCGCGCAGTACATGCAATTCCTGAGCGAGCGCAGTGACCCGTCGGAACCCGACGTCGGAATATCGTTCGGCAGGACCGGGATCGGCAATGGCGTCCGCCAGGCCCGCGTCCTCGGAATGCTCACCCGGAAGGGAGCTTTCGAGCGCGGCGTCGAGCGCAGCTGCGTCCAAGACGAGACCCGCACTACCGTGGCTGCGGCGGATACCCAGTTCCCTGGCCCTACGAGAGAGGGCCCGCAAGTCTGCGGCGCCGATCTGCCAGCGCGATCCGGTGAGGATTCGCATGGCCGCGCTACCCGCCATGGGGTCGGCAACGAGCCGCAGCATCGCGATGACGTCCGCGACCTCGGGTACGTGGAGCAGGCCGCCCAGGCCCACCACCTCGACCGGAAGCCCTCGGGCACGCAGTGCATCGGCGATGGGCTCGGCATCGGCGTTCCGTCGCACGAGAACCGCGGCAGTAGGAGGCGTCCTGTCGTCGTCGAGGGCTACGCGGTACTCGTTCTCGATACGGTCCGCGATCCATTCTCGTTCGTCCAGCACAGTCGGACAGACCGCGAACCTGATGTCTCCCTCGATTGCCCCGGGACGTGCACGCAGGGTGGGTACGGGTACACCGGATCGCCGCAGCGGGCCGGTGATGTGATTGGCGAGTTCGAGTGCCTCGGGAGGGTTACGCCAACTGGTCGACAATTCGAGGCGTGGCGCGGGTTCCCCTGTGGGCAGAGAGAAGTCGGTGGCGAACCGCGGCAGATTGGCAGCGGACGCGCCACGCCACCCGTAGATGGACTGCATGGGATCGCCCACCGCCGTCAACGCAAGCGTCGAGTCCGTGCCGCCGCCGAACAGCGAAGACAGCAGCACCCGTTGGGCATGACCGGTGTCCTGATATTCGTCGAGCAGGACGAGCCTGAACCGTTCTCGCTCCGACTTTCCCACCTCGTCGTGCTCCGCCGCGACCCGGGCGGCCAACGACATCTGGCTGCCGAAGTCCAGGGCGCCTTCGCGTCGAAGGGTCTGTGCGAGCCGTTCGACCAGCGGCAGCAGCGCAACTCGCTTGTGCTGTGCGTCGACGATGTCGAGCAGGGCTTTGGTGGGGCCGCCGCGTTGCCCTGGTCCCGGCCCGAGCGTGTGCACCAACTTGTCCAGATCCGTGTGCGCTCCCCGCAAGTCGTCGGGCTCCACGAGATGTTCGGCGAGTTGTCCCGACAGTGCGAGAACGGCCTCGGTGATCGATGTCGGATTGCGATCGGTGTCGAGGTCACCGTCCCATGTGCTCACCACGCGGTGCGCGAGTTGCCACAGCTCCGTTTCCGACAGCAGGGTTGCAGACGGTTCGATGGGCAGCAGCAGACCGTGTTCGGTGAGCAATCGCCCCGCATAGGAGTGGTAGGTGCTGACTTCGGGCTCACCGCTGAGTATGCGTTCGCGCAGAGCCAGACTCGGGTCGAGAGCCCGAACCACGTCGGAGCCGGCCAACCGCGCCAACCGGGCTCTGATGCGGGAGGTCAGCTGCTGGGCGGCTTTTCGGGTGAAGGTGAGCCCCAACACGCTGTCCGGGTCGACCAGCTCGTTGGCGACCATCCAGACGACGCGCGCAGCCATCGTCTCGGTCTTGCCCGCGCCCGCTCCCGCGACGACGAGTGTGGGCCCGAGCGGCGCCGCGATGACCGCAGCCTGCTCGTCCGTCGGAGGGTGCTTCTGTCCCAGTGCCCGCGACAGTTCCACCGGATCGATCCTGGGTTCGCGCCGTCTGTGCGCCGGCCGGGCCGTCGCGCTGCGAGTACTCAAGTCTCTGTCACCTGCCTACCCGTCTCGTGCGCCGGGCAACTGGATTTGACCGGGCAATGCCTGCACCCGTCGTTGACATAGGCCTCGAAAACGGGACCCTGAGTCGCGGCCGCCGCGCCATGAACCATGTCTCGCCATTCCTGAAGCTTCTCCGGCGTCGGTGCCTCCTGGATGCGCTGCGTGGCACCTTCCTTGTTGTGCGGCTTGGCCACGAACACCAGACGTGCACCGCCCGGTTCGGCGGCAGGCTCCCCCGAGATCGCGCCTGCAGCTGCCGCAACCTGGTACGTGGCGAGCTGATTGTGGTTGCGCGCGTCTTCCTTGGACATCACCGTTTTCGCTGTCTTGACATCGATGATGACTGGGCGTCCGTCCGGATCGTGTTCCAAACGGTCTATGCGCCCACGAAGCGCGACGGCAGGCTCCTCCTCGGATCGTGCCTCGAGAACGCCGTCCACCTCGACCTCCACGCCGACCTCCGTGAGCTCCCCACGGGTGCCGCGCAGCCACGTCTCGAACGTCTCCAGCATGGCGCCGGTGCGATCGAGTTCGTGTCGCGAATACCACTGCGAACCGAGATCCACTGCATCCCAAGCTGTTTCGAGTGCACGACGGAGCTGTTCGCGCGGCATGTTGCCGGCCACGGCCTGCACCAGGGTGTGCACCAGGGTGCCGGTGATCGCGTGGGCGTTGGCACCGTCGTTCCCGCCGTGTCGATCGAGCATCCAGCGCAGCGGGCACGTGCTGAGCTGCTCGACGGTCGACGGCGACAACGGAACCGGCCCGTCTGCCGCGGTCCACAACGGAGCGTCGGTGCTCGTTCCGCCGACACCGAACCATTCGTCGGGGTGTGCCCCTTTGACTCC
>NZ_JBAWFH010000189.1:0-12728 GCF_049591685.1 Rhodococcus sp. (in: high G+C Gram-positive bacteria)
GAACGGCTCGCCCTGGTGAGCAGTGGTGGACTCGGGCCGGAGGTCAGCCTCTTACTCAAGGCGGCGACGTTGCCCGGCAGCGAACTCGTACTCCCCGTGCTCGCCTCCGACTTCGTGCGCAGGAACACTGAGAGTCTCGTGGGCCAGCTCGGTAGGTGGGGATTTCCCGTCCGCCCGGGCAAGAGCATGACCGAGACATGGCGTTCGTTCAGGACGGTCGCCGACAAGGGATCCCGCGAGGCGTTCCTCGCGTCGACCCGCGCGGTGGTAGGCCCGCGAGGCCAAACCGTCAGCGCCAAGCAGCATTTCGAGAAGTTCGAATCCATGCCCTCACTGTTGGTGTGGGGCGGTAAGGATCGCATGATTCCCTCGTCGCACGCCGACAACATCCGTCGCGAAGTACCCAATTCGCGCGTCGAAATCTTTTCCAGCGCCGGTCATTTCCCACAATTGGACGAACCCGACCTTTTCTTCCGCATCCTGGACGAGTTCCTTCTGTCCGACACACCCGTCCAGAACACGGCGCGGGTCACAGCGTCGGAGTAACCGTGGCCGTCGTACCGATGTTTCCGCTCGGCAGCGTTCTCCTGCCGGGAGAGTCGCTTCCCCTGCACATCTTCGAGCCCAGGTATCAGCAACTCCTCAGCGACGCCATGGCAACGGAGGATCCGAGCTTCGGCGTCGTGCTGATCGCGCGAGGTCACGAGGCGGGCGGCGGTGACGTGCGCCACGACGTTGCGACTCTGGCCCACATCGTCGCGCACCGCGACCTGGGCGACGGTCGTCACCTCGTCGAATGCGTTGGTGGCGAACGCATCAGAGTCGATGCCTGGCTCGAGGACGATCCCTACCCCCGCGCCGATGTCCGCATGTGGCCCGACGTCGACGACGACGCCGCCCCGCCGGAGTCCGAGTTCGGCGCCCTCTCAACAAGGATCACCGAGCTGTACGGGTTGATCGGCAGTCTCGCCGCAGCCACGGACGCATCGCCACCGGACGCACCGACGTTCTCCGATCTGCCCGCCGGGCCGGGCGAGCGACTGTTCACCCTCGCCGCACAGATTCCGATGGGGCAAGCAGACCGTCAGGACGTCCTGGAGGCCCCGGGCGCGACCGCGCGCCTGGAAGCACTGAACGACGCAATCGAGAACGTCAGCGACATCGTCCGCTTCAGACTGATGCAGTAGCCGCGCTCCAGCGCACACAAAAAAGACCGGCACTGGTGAGTGCCGGTCTTTTTCGGTGGTAGCGGGGACAGGATTTGAACCTGCGACCTCTGGGTTATGAGCCCAGCGAGCTACCGAGCTGCTCCACCCCGCGTCGTTGTGTTTCCCAACCGTACATGCTCCGGCCCCTGAGTCCCAATCGCCTGGTCGAAGCGGTTCTGCTCCAGCTGACGATCAAGCGGCCATCAAGGTCGCCGAGTGGGGTCCGGGTGCGACCGGGCGGAGTGCAGGCGCTCCGGCGAGTTCGCGCCCGGTGAGGAACAACAATCGGGACGGGGCGATGCCGAGCGCACCGCACAGCGCGGACACCACCTCGGACGACGCTTCTTTGCGGCCGCGTTCGATTTCCGACAGATACGGCATGGACACCCGCGCCCGCGTGGCCACATCGTCGAGAGTTCGCTGCTGTTGCTGGCGCAACCGGCGCAGAACACGACCGAGACCGTCCCGCACCAGTGGCTCCTCCGCGCGAGCGTCCCGCCGAGGATTCAACGGCAGGACGGTGGCATCTCGTTGCTCTGTCATGACGCTCCCTCTCGTGACGGCTCAGGTCAGCGTAGAAGGCACCGCGGCGTCAGGATCGGAGTTCGGCGTGGTTTCTGCTGACGGCAGAACGGAACAGGGCAGCCGCGGTGACAAGTTCCCACGCGGTGAAGGTGTAGATCGACGCCCGCTCGACGGCTCCCACCGGCCCGATGCCCGCCACGAGGAGGATCGACGCCGCGAAGCCGGCCGCGCCGAGTGCGACGCTGCTCGCGGAGTACCACCGAGGACACGTCGGGACGCCCGTGCCGACGGTGACTGCGATGACGTTTCCGGCCCCGATCGCAAGGATCGCGCCGAGCACGTGAGCGCTCCCGTCGCCTGCGTGCACCGACGCCACGAGGACGCTCCCGACCGAGTAGGCCACGACGGCACCGAGGTAGACCTTGGCCCGGCGCCGGCTCAGCAGGCGCGCCGTCAGCTTGCCCGCGACCAGTACGGTGACCGCCGAGACGCAGAACGCCCCGTTCATCACCAGGTGTCCGGGTGAACTGGCAGGTACGCCGAGCTCGCTGACGGTGTCGCGCACGTAGCGGTAGCCGTCGAATCCGAATGCGGTCGCGGCCTCCGCCACGAGGTATTGCACGGCGGCGAAGCCGAACAGGCAGCCCGATAGCCGTGCGCGGACGTCGAGGTTCATTCCGCTCCTGACGGGGTCGGCGAAACTGGGTTGTACCGATGGGTACAGTCGGAGCCGTTCCGCACAGCGCCGTGTGGAACTCCCCCTCGAGGAGCAACTGTGGCACGAGTACCCGCAACTCGCACGCACGCGGACCGTCGCGACGTGGTCCCGGTGCTGGCCGGTGTGTTCGGCGAACACGGCTGGAACGGGTCGTCACTGTCGGTCATCAGCCGCCGGACCGGCCTCGGCAAGGGCAGCCTCTATCACTTCTTTCCCCGCGGCAAGACCGAGATGGCCGAGGCCGTTCTCGACGACGTCGACATGTGGTTTCAGGTCAACGTGTTCGCTCCGTTGCACACCGCAACCGATGCCAGAACGCGTTCGCGCAACATGTTCGCGTCCACGCTGAAGTACTTCCAGTCGGGTCGGCGGGTGTGCCTGTTCGGTGCGTTCGCGCTCGGAATGGAACGCGCGCTGTTCGGCAATCGGGTGGCCAAATACTTCTCAGACTGGATCGACGCCCTCACACCCGTTCTTCGGCAGCTCGGCCACGGTGACGATTCGCGCGGACTGGCCGAGGAGATCGTCGCCGGAATCCAGGGCGCTCTCGTCCTCGCGCGGGCATCCGACGACGGTGGTCGGTTCGAACGCCTACTGGCCCGCCTCGAAGCAGCCGCCCTGCACACCGAAGCGCTGTGTACAGATCTGGAGGTGGCGCGATGACCACAACGCCCGCCCCCTCCCTGCGCACCTTCGGTTTCCGCGAGTTCACTCGCATGATCGTCATCGGCGCAGCGCTGGTGCTTTATCAAATCATCGCTGTGGGCAAATGGATCCGGCGGCCATCGCGCGGTTGGGCGCTGCACGCGTCGGAGGGCGTCGTCGACGCGTTCTTCGTACTCGGGCCCACGTTCGTCAAGGTCGGGCAGTTGATGGGTTCGTCTCCCGGCGTGTTCCCGAAGGTGTTGGCAGACACCTGCCTTCGCTGTCTCGACGAGGTACCGCCGTTCCCGGGTTCGCAGGCACGGGCGATCATCGAGGCCGACCTCGGCCGACCCACCGAGGAACTGTTCACCCGCTTCGACGACGAGCCGCTGTCGTCGGCATCCGTCGCCCAGGTCCACCTGTGTGTGCTCGCAGACGGGCGCGAGGCCGTCATGAAGGTGCAGCGCCGGGGAATCTACCACCGCATGAAGATCGACCTGCGTATCGCGTATCTGTTCGCGCGCGGCCTCGAGAAGTACATCGGATTCTTCAAAACTGCCAACGCATCCGCGATCATCGTCGACCTGCATGCAGCGACGTTCGCCGAGCTCGACAGCGTCGTCGAGGCCCGTCGGCAAGCGCAGTTCAGGGCAGCGATCCGGGCATTCGGCGACAACGAGTACGTCACCGCGCCCGAGGTGATCGAGGAGTACTGCGGCAACCGCGTCATCTGCATGGAACGAATGCGCGGTTCGCCGCTCGATCAGTGCACGCCGGGAGCGACGTCGGAGCTGGTGGTCCGCCGCGCCGCCAAAGTCTGGATGGAAGCCCTTGTGCTGCACGGCCTCTTCCACGGGGACGTTCATGCGGGCAACGTCTGGGTCCTCGACGACGGCAGGGTAGCGTTCCTCGACTTCGGTGTGATGGGCGAACTCGACGACAAGTGGCGGTCACTGTTGCAAGACCTGTTCCACGCCACCGTGATCGACGGTGATTTCACGCGACTCGCGGGAAGTGTGAAACGCCTCGGCATCATCTCCGAAGAGGTCGGCTCGGATGCCGAGGTAGGAATGATCCTGCAGGCCGTGTTCGCGCCGATGCTCTCGGACACGTTGGCGCACTTCAGTTTGACCGACTTCATCAAAGCCCTCGTCGGGATGGGCAAGCAGTACCGCACATCGAGCCCCGAAGAGCTGATTCTCGTCGGCAAACAGCTCGGCTATTTCGAGCGCTATGCCATCGAGCTCGCACCCGATTGGGCACTGGGCACCGACCCGTTCGTGTTCAAGAACGTCTTTCCCGCGGAGGTCGCCGCGCTGTCCCTCGCCCGCGGGGTCGAGCTACCGGACTGACGAACCGGCCGGAGGCAGACCGACGTCACTTCTTCTGACGCCGACTACCCCCGTGCCAGTCCTGTTGAACCCCGGCCTCGTCTTCGGAGACACCCAGCGCGCGGAGCTGTGGGAGTTCACGCATGCTGCGCTTGAGTTCGGCGAAGCCGGGAAAGCGCGCGAGGCCGACGACGTGGTCCCACAGCTGGGCTGCATCCTCGTCGCTGGGGAGTCTGCTGATGACCGGTCCGAAGAAGGCGACGCCCTCCGGCGGCTCGAAGTGAATGATCGGCGTTCCGACGTCTTTGCCGGTCAGGGCCAACGCCTCGTCGGTCTCGGCGCGAATTTCCTCGTCGATGGTTTCGTCGTCGAGCGCGCCCGTGTGATGGGCGGGCAAGCCGAGCTCCGCGAGCACGGGGGTGAAGAACTCGGCGGTACCGCGGAACCCGTGGCTGCGGGCATCGTCGGGCACGGGTTCGGAGTCGAAGATGCGTGCTCCCAAGGCAGCGTAGAGCGGGCCGATGGCCTCCGACCCGTGCTCCCGTCGGATGCTCGCGGCGGCACGCAGCAGCCGAAGGCCGGCGGTGTGCCCTGCCTCGTATTCGGGCGGGAAGTGCGAGGCATAGTCGATGTGCGAGTTCAGAAGTCGAAGCGAGATGAACCGCCACTCCACCTCGTAGTCCCGTTGCGCCTGGACCTTGCGAACCCACTTGCTCGTCATCCACGCGAAGGGGCACACCGGGTCGAAGTAGTAGCGAATGTCGGACATCACTCGCCCGCAACCAGTTGCAGAACGACTTTGCCCGCCGCAGTGCGATTTTCGAGGGAGGCGATAGCGTCGCCCGCACGCTCGAGCGGATATACCGACGGCTCCGGTGCAGTCAATTCTCCCGATGCCAGCAGGGGCTGCAGGTCTGCCCACTGCGTCGCAAGATAACCCGGACGCGTCATCCACCACGCGCCCCAGCCGACACCGACCACATCGACGTTGTTCAACAACAGTCGGTTGACCTTGACGGTCGGGATCTCACCGCCGGTGAAGCCGAGAACCAGAATTCGCCCCGACGGGGCGAGGCTTCGGATGCTGTCGGTGAACCGATCGCCGCCCACCGGATCGACGATGACATCGACGCCCTTGCCGCCGGTGAGCTCCTTGACGGCATCTTTCCAGCCATCCACCAACACCACATCGGTTGCTCCTGCCGCTTTCGCGATCTTGCCCTTCTCCTCGGTACTGACCACGGCGATAACGCGCGACGCACCCAGCACCGGCGCCATCCGAAGGGCCGAAGTTCCGATGCCGCCGGCAGCGCCGTGCACCAGCACCGATTCGCCCCGAGCGAGGCGACCTCGTTCACGCAATGCGAAATGCACCGTCAGGTCGTTGAAGAGCAATCCGGCACCGGCTGTGAGCGACACCGCGTCGGGCAACGGAAACACGGTGTCGGGCGACACCACAGCTACCTCCGCCATACCGTCGGACAGCCCGGTCAGTGCAGCGACGCGATCGCCCGCCGCGAAGCCCGACCCCTGCGGCGCGGAACGCACGATGCCGGCGATCTCGCTGCCTGGAACGAACGGAAGCTCGGGCTTGTACTGATACAGCCCGCGAGTCAGAAGTGCGTCTGGGAACGCAACGCCCGCAGCGTGGACGTCGATGACCACCGCGTCCTCGCGAACGACAGGCTCGCCGACCTCGACGACCTCCACCGAATCGGGCCCGTCGAGACTCGTGATGTGTACCGCGCGCATGTACTGTCCTCTCGCTGTGCCCCGAAGAAGTGCCGGTAATGGGGACTGTGTGACCCACGGTACAAAACCCACAGCATCGGCGCCGACCCGGCTGTGTTGCAATGGGTCGATGACCACCCCCCTCACCACTCTCGCTCCGTCCGGGACCGCCCGCGGCGGGGTTGTCGTCGTTCAAGAGGCGTTCGGCGTCACCGACCACATCGTGGACGTTTGCCGACGGTTCGCCGACGCCGGCTGGGTTGCCGTCGCCCCGCATCTGTTTCACCGCCAAGACACACAGGTACACGACTACACCGACATGGAATCCGCGATGGCTGCCATCGGGGCCTTGGATGCCGGCGAGATCGATGCCGACGTCGATGCCGCGTTCGGGGAACTGGCCGCGAGGGGATTCGAGCCGACGCAGTGCGCAATCGTCGGGTTCTGCATGGGTGGTTCGGTCGCCTTCCACACTGCCGTGCGGCGTCCGCTCGGTGCGGCCGCTACCTTCTACGGCGGCGGAGTGGCCAAGGAGCGCTTCGGATATCCGACCATGTTGTCCGTCGCCGACGCCCTGCAAACGCCGTGGCGCGGGTTCTTCGGCGATCTGGACAAGGGCATTCCCACCACTGACGTCGAGGACCTCCGTCTGGCGGTCGCGGCTGCTCCCGTGTCGACCGACATCGTCCGGTATGCCGATGGGCAACATGGCTTTCATTGCAACGACCGACCCGCCGTGTACAACGCCGACGCCGCCGCCGACGCATGGTCGAAAACCCTCGACTGGTTCGGCGATCATGTCGCACACTGAAATATCTGCAGTACGGGGTCTGTGGGCGGAGCTCGGACTCCCCGGGTTGTTCGACGTGCACACACATTTCATGCCCAAGCCCGTGATGGACAAGGTGTGGGCGTACTTCGACTCGGCAGGCCCACTACTGGGCAGGCCGTGGCCGATCTCCTACCGAGACGACGAGGATGGTCGCCTGAACATACTGCGCGAGTTCGGTGTTCGCGGCTTCACCTCGATGATTTATCCCCACAAGCCGGACATGGCGGCCTGGCTGAATTCTTGGGGCGCGGACTTCGCTCGACGAACTCCCCACTGCCTTCACACCGCGACGTTCTACCCCGAGGAGTCGGCCGGACGGTACGTCGCCGACGCCATCTCCGACGGTGCGCGAGTGTTCAAGTCACACATCCAAGTTGGTGACTACGCACCCGAAGACCCGCTGCTGAACCCGGTGTGGGGTGCCATCGAGGATGCCTCGATACCCGTCGTCATCCATTGCGGATCAGGACCGGCCCCGGGCCGCCACACCGGACCGGAACCGATCGCTCGACTGCTGACGCGATTCCCTCGACTCCCGCTGATCATCGCCCACATGGGCATGCCCGAGTACACCGCATTCCTGGAGCTCGCCGAGAAGCACACCAACGTACGACTCGACACGACGATGTCCTTCACCGACTTCTCCGAGGAGTCGTGGCCGTTCCCCGTCGACCTACTTCTGCGACTTCGAGACCTACAGCCGAAGATCCTGTTCGGCAGCGACTTTCCCAACATCCCGTACTCGTATCTTCATGCGCTGCAGTCGGTTGTGCGCCTCGACCTCGGGGACGATTGGGTCAGGGCAGTAGTGCACGACAACGGCGCAGCACTGTTCAGTCTCGACTGACGCGCGGAGACAGCCAGGCAATCAGATCGCCCAGTACCCGATCTTGCTCGGGCTCGTTGAAGATCTCGTGATAGAGCCCGTCGTACACCTCGATGGTGAGGTCGTCGGACCCAGCGCGCTCGGCGATCATGCGACTCCCCGACACGTCGGCGAGAGCGTCCTCGCTGCCGTGCTGTAGCAGTACGGGCAACGTGAGCGTCGACAGTCGGGCTGGTAAAGATTGCATCGCGCCGACCAGTTGGCTCGCCAACCCGGCCGGAACCTTGCCGTGGTGAACGAGCGGGTCGGCGTCGTAAGCCGCGACGACGGCGCGGTCGCGCGACACCGCGTTCGAATCGAGCTGCTGAACCGGCACTCTCGGCGCGAACTTCCCGAGCAGCTTCCCGATCGGAACCAGGGCCTTCGGCGTCGAATCCCCCAGCACCACTGCAGGTCCCGACAGCATCAGCGCATCCAGTCGATCCTGGTGATCGAGTGCGTACGACAACGCGATCGCGCCGCCCATACTGTGACCGAGCAAGAAACTTCGAGTACCAGGGTGCGCCACTCGCGCAATACCGAACAGCGTGTGCAGGTCGTCGGTGTAGTCGGCCCACCGCTTCAAACCCAGTCGGGCGCCGCCCGAACGACCGTGCCCACGATGATCCGGCGCAAAGACAGCAAGACCGAGGTCGCCGAGCCGGGCAACGACGTGGTCGTACCGACGGGCATGCTCACCGAGACCGTGCGAGAGCACAAGAATGCCGGCAACGTCGCCTTCCGGAGTCCACGTGTCGTAGACGATCGGCGTCCCGCGGACTCCCGTGAAGGTCGACTCGGTACGAATCATCGTGCAGCTCCCTGGGGATCGGTAGGAAAGGTCAGTCGTCCGTTTGCGCTCGGAGGTATCGCCCGAAGTGCGGAACCGTGAACGCGATGGTCCCACGCTCGGCCGAATAGATGAGGCCTTTCTTGATCAACCCGTCGCGTGCGGGCGACAGCGAAGCCGGCTTGCGTTTCAACTCGGTGGCGACCGCCGAGGTGGGCACCGACGCCTCGTCTCCGGACAAATCCGCCATCGCGCGCATGTACTCCCGCTCGGCCGGCGTTGCCCGCTCGTACCGGGATCCGAAGAATCCGACGGCCAACTCTTCCTCCGCCGTGGGCGCGGCGACGCGGACGTCTTCGGCGGTGATCGGTGATTCCGCCGCGAGATCCCAGGTCGCCTTGCCGTATGCCTGAACGAAATACGGATAGCCGTCCGCCGCTTCGTACAGCGCGTCGAGGGCTTCGGTGGTGTATTCGACGTCCTCGCGGTCGGCCGGCGCGATCAGCGCCAGATCGGCTGCGGTTCGTTCCAACCGGCCGATGCGGTGGTAGCTGAACAATCGCTCGGAATAGCTCTTCGACGCCGACAGCACGGCAGGGAGATGCGGCAGGCCCGCACCGACGATGATGAGTGGTGCTGCGTCCTGGCTCAATTCGTGACATGCGGCGCAGAGCGCGGAGATGTCCGCAGGCCCGAGGTCCTGCATCTCGTCGATGAAGATGGCGATGCCGACACCGACATCTGCCGCAAGCGCAGAAGCGTCGAGCAGCAGTTCGACGAGGTCGATCTCGATGTCGCCCGAGTCCGCACGGCCGGTTCGAGCCGGCACGTCGATGCCCGGTTGCCACCGTTCACGCATTCCTTTGTCGGCAGACGCTCGGAGCGCGAATGCCTTGAGGACACCGAGAAATTCGTCGACGCGTTCCGGGTCGCGATGGGCAGCAGCGATACCGCGGACCGCCATGTGCAACGCCGACGACAACGGACGGCGCAGCTCTTGATCCGGCCGCGCCTCGATCTTGCCGGTACCCCACCCCCGGGCGACAGCGGCCGACCGCAGGTGGTTCAGCAGCACCGTTTTCCCGACCCCGCGCAGTCCCGTCAGGACGACACTGCGTTCGGGTCGACCTCGGGTGATTCGTTCGAGGACGACGTCGAAGGCATCGAGTTGTTTCTTGCGTCCGGCGAGCTCGGGCGGGCGCTGACCTGCGCCGGGAGCGTAAGGGTTACGCACGGGGTCCATGAGGCCAAAGTTACAACAGCGATAGGTCTTTATGAGGACATCTAGTGCGTGTCCTAGAGATGCCTATGAAGACTTAGCGAGCGTGTGCCGCAGTATTGCTCCCTCTACCATTCACGGTAGAAAGCCGAATACCGACCGATGGTTGCGGTCGTTCGCAACAGGCGGCTACATTGGCAAGCGTGAAGCGCCTTCTCGTAGTACGCCGCCGTAGCGGGGTCTGATTCGGACCGACCCCCGCTGCGGGTCGTCGTGCTATCTCGGTCCTTCCTTCGTAATAGAAGAAAGACCACCCGATGAACGCTTTCACCTCACCCACCGCATCTCCCGACACCTTCTCGCTGCCCAGTGGTCTACGCGCCGCGGCAGCCGGTATGAACTGGTCGTCGATCATCCAGCGTTTCGGTACGAGCACCGGACCTATCCGGCTGGGCAGCTGGACTGCGTCACGCGCGCAGGCCGGCCGATTCGTCTACGACGCCACCTTCGGAATCGGCGATTCGATCGTCACGGCCTCCGCGACCGCCTACGGACCGATGGATGCGTTGACCACGATGCTGCACGCGTCGAGCTACCGCCTCGAAATCCTGTCTTTTCACCAGCAGCCGAGCGCACGCGCCAGCGATGGCACGGCAACGTTCATCCTGTGCGAGTTCGACGGCCGTGCGGAGTGGGCGATGGCCACCGATCGCGACAGCGAACACTCGGCCGTGCGTGCGCTGATCACAGCTGCAAACAAGCTTCACAGCTGACTCTGCGGGGTTCTTACGCCATCTAGTGTGCAGGCTAGATAGCGCAAGAATCCGCTAGGGCATCTCGATGGTCTGCGCTCGCTCGATCTCGGCAATCGCTCGCCGAACGAACAACTGCGGCGTCACCGTCTCGTCCTGCGCTCGCCTCGCCGCCATCAGGTCTGCGATGACGAGCACCGAGTGACCCACGCGTGGACGCGGACGCGGCGATTCCGTGTCGGCGACCCCGAGAGCACCCGTCAACACCTCGACGAACCCGTCGACATCCACTGCGTCCGCCCACTCCGAAGAGCGAACGGTGCGAGTGAGCACATCCTGGACGTTCTCACCCGTGAGGCCGTCGGGATGGAGCTCTTCGAGGAGCGCCTTGATGATCTCCGCGTGCACCAGGCCGACCTGCGACGAATCCTCGGCCTCGAGAGCGGACACGGCCGATCGATAGTCCTCGACGGAGTGCGCCCGTGCTGCAGCAACAGCATCCTCGGTAGCAGTGGCAATCGCCCGTGCCGTAGCAGGCCAGTCCTTGGACATCACCCGCCGATTCTCGCACTCTGCACCGACAGGAGGCTGCGAGGCGTTCGGTCCTCCGCCCGGCCGTTGCCTTTTCGCGCAGGTTGCAGTCGTTCGCGCAGGTTGCAAAGTGCGCGGTTGGCTGCAAGGTGCGCGGTTCGTCGCGGGAGGTGGTTCGCTCGTCCGCACACCACTCCCCGCCCGCCCGTTTGCTTCCGCGCAGGTTGCAGTCGTTGGCGCAGGTTGCAAAGCCTGCGGTTGGCTGCAAGGTGCGCGGTTCGTTGCGGGAGGTGGCTCGCTCCTCCGCACACCCAGCGTTTTACATGTAACCCGTGTTCATAGTAACGTGTGGAGTGTGGGATGGAACACAGTCGACGAAAGAGGCACCGTTGTGAGCACATCTTCGGAACCCGACGAGGTCATGCTGCAAGCGCGGAACGTCGAATTCGACTGGTCCAGCCTGCCGATGCATTGGATTCCCGGCGATCCCTTCGGTACGCACGTGTTGAATGTTCTGCATCTGCTGCTACCGGCCGGCGAGGAGTGGTTCGTCGAGACGTTCAAGCAGGCACTTCCATTCATCGAGGACGAGAAGCTGCGCGACGACGTCATCGGCTTCATCGGACAGGAAGCCGTTCACGCAGGCGCGCACAGTGGCGTGCTGAAGCACCTGCAAGAGAGCGGCCTGGACCCGACGCCGTTCACCGACCAGATGGACTGGGCTTTCGGCAAGGTTCTCGGCTCGCACCCCGTCACCAGCATGCGTTCCAAGAACAACCTCGTCGAGCGGCTTGCACTGATCGCCGCGATCGAGCATGCGACGGCATTTCTCGGTGACTGGGTGCTCAACGCCGACGGCCTCGACCGCGCCGACGTCGATCCCACCATGCTCGATCTGCTTCGCTGGCACGGCGCCGAGGAGGTCGAGCACCGTTCGGTCGCCTACGACACCATGCGCTACTTCGACAAACGCGAGATCCGCAGAGTGCGAACGTTGTTCATCGTCGCCCCGATGCTCGTGTTCATGTGGCTGCGCGGCGTTCGCTTCTTGATGGCCAACGACCCACTTCTCGCCGAACTTCCCCGGCACCGTCGACGCCCGCATCTGTCCGATTGGCGTGCATCGGCGAAGCGCGGAACGCTACCGGAGTTCCGGCACCTCACCATTCGCATGGCTCGCTATCTGCGGCGTTCGTACCACCCGAGCCAGGAGGGGTCGACGGCTCAGGCCGTGCGCTACCTCGCGAGTTCGCCCGCGGCGCAGGCGGCGGCACGATGAAACTCGCCGAATTCCCCACCGACCTGCGGGGCAGACCACGTACCGATCGGACCATGCTGGTCATCGGCACCATTCTGTCGAATTACCTCCGTGCGGCCGAGCGTCGCGAATACCGCGAGACCGTCGCGGGGCACAATCCGGACCGCGCGATGCAGCTCGTCGTGACCGGCCGCGAGGTCGTCGCGGCGGACGAGGACGTCGCCGCGATCACGCTGGCATCACCCGACGGCGCCGAACTTCCGATCTGGCACCCGGGCAGCCACCTCGATCTTCATCTACCGTCTGGGCGACGGAGGCAGTAT
>NZ_JBAWFH010000190.1:0-3195 GCF_049591685.1 Rhodococcus sp. (in: high G+C Gram-positive bacteria)
CGCCTTTTCCTTGCCCTCTGCACCGTTGTCGAGTGCCTTCACGGCGATCTCGGCCTGACGCAGCAGCAGCCAGCCGATGAGCAGATCGCCGAATCCCATGAGGAAACGGACGGAGGCCAGTCCGACCTTGTACAGCTCGGTCGGCTGATCCTGCGCACCCATGAGGCTTTGCGTCATCGAGGTGACGATGGCCTGGATGTCTTCGAGCGCAGTGGCGAGCAGTGCGCGCTCCGCCTTGAGGCGTCCGTTGCCGGCTTCGCTGTCGATGAACGACTTCATCTGTCCTGCAACGTGAGCGAGCGCGACGCCGCGGTCACGGGCGATCTTGCGGAAGAAGAAGTCCTGCGCCTGGATGGCAGTGGTGCCCTCGTACAGCGAGTCGATCTTGGAATCGCGGATGTACTGCTCGATGGGGTAATCCTGCAGGAAGCCGGAGCCGCCGAGTGTCTGCAGGCTCTCGGCCAGCTGACGGTAGGCGATTTCGGAACCGACACCCTTGACGATCGGCAGCAGCAGATCGTTGACGCGGTAGGCGATGTCCTCGTCGGCGTCGGATACCTGCTTGGCGGTGATCGGATCCTGGTGCGCGGCGGTGTAGAGGTACACCGCGCGCAGGCCCTCGGCGTAGGCCTTCTGCATCATCAGGCTGCGACGCACATCGGGGTGGTGCGTGATGGTGACGCGGGGCGCTGCCTTGTCGGTCATCTGCGTCAGGTCGGCGCCCTGCACGCGCTCCTTGGCGTACTCGAGGGCGTTGAGGTAACCGGTCGAGAGGGTGGCAATAGCCTTGGTGCCGACCATCATTCGAGCATGCTCGATGACGTCGAACATCTGCGCAATGCCCTTGTGGACCTCGCCGACGAGCCAGCCCTGCGCCGGGATGCCGTGGCCACCGAAGGTGAGCTCACACGTGGTGGAGGCCTTGAGGCCCATCTTGTGCTCGACGCCGGTGACGAAGACGCCGTTGCGCTCGCCCATCGTGCCGGTCTCGAAATCGAAGTGGGTGTTCGGTACGTAGAACAGGCTCAGACCCTTGGTGCCCGGTCCCGCGCCCTCGGGGCGAGCCAGCACGAGGTGCATGGTGTTCTCGAACAGGTCGTCGGAGACGGCGGAGGTGATGAAGCGCTTGACGCCTTCGATGTGCCAGGAGCCGTCGTCCTGCTTGATTGCCTTGGTGCGGCCTGCGCCGACGTCGGATCCGGCGTCGGGCTCGGTGAGAACCATCGTGGCGCCCCACTGGCGCTCGACGATGACCTTGGCCCATTCCTTCTGCTCGTCGGTGCCGTTGTGGAACAGCACGTTGGCGAAGCCGGGCCCTGCGGAGTACATGAATGCGGCGGGGTTGGCGCCGAGGAGCAGTTCGTTGAGTGCCCAACCGAGGGTGCGGGGTGCAGCGATGCCGCCGACCTCCTCGTCGAGACCGACGCGCCACCACTCACCGTCGTAGAGCGCCTTGAACGACTTCTTGAAGGCATCCGGCAGCGTCACCGTGTGGGTTTCCGGGTCGAACACGGGCGGGTTGCGGTCGGATTCCGCGAACGATTCGGCCAACGGGCCCTCGGCCAGGCGTACGACCTCGCGGAGCATGTCGCGGGCAGCCTCACCGTCGAGGTCGCCGAATTTGTCGCCCGAGAGAGACTCCTCGAGCCCGAACAGCTCGAAGAGGTTGAACTCGAGGTCCCGAAGGTTGCTCTTGTAATGGCCCATTGCGCGTTCGCTCTCCAGTCGGTGGTGCGGTCTCGTAAGTACCGCCCAAGTTAGCTACTCGTCGGTAACATAGAGGGATATTACTCCCGATCATTCGTGCTGCCAAGGTGGGATCTACTCGCGAGTAGTAACGAATCGATCGCGACCCCGTCGTGGGTGTGGCGCAGGCGCCGTTCCGCCAGTCGGATCTCGGCCAGCTCGTCGACCTCCGAAGCGAGATCCTGTGCGGTGTAGAGGAGTTCGGGCTCCTGTGGTCCGCCGACGCCCTCGGTGATGTTGGCCGAATGATGCCCGAGGATCATGAGGTTTCCTTCAGGTTTCAGTGCCTCCGTAGCGACGCGGATCACTCCTCGGCGTTGCTCAGGGGGCAGATGGAGGTACAACATGAGTGCCAGGTCGTATTCGGGCCTCGAAGTAAGCTGCGTCACATCGGCGCACACCCAGGTGACACGTTCCCGCACCGAGCGCGGCGCCTTCTCGGCGATCCGGCGGCCTTTCTCCAGAGCGACCGCGGAGAAGTCGACGGCCGTCACCTGCCACCCGCGGGTCGCGAGCCAAAGAGCGTTGCGGCCCTCACCGCAGGCCAGGTCCAGTACCCGGCCGCGAGGGAGTGTGGTCGCGAACTCGACGAGCAGCTGGTTGGGCGGAGACCCGTAGACGAGGTCCTTCGCGGCGTATTTGGCGTCCCATGCATCAGCGTCCATGGGGTAAGTGTGCGGCCCCGGAGATGCGGCTCCGCCGCCCGTGCGCACTTAATGCTGTTTCAACCACACTTTGTGCACACCGGTGGCGGAGCCGCCAAGCCGCTTAGCGGTCGGGCTGGACTGCCTCGTCTATTTCGGCGGCGTCCCAGTCGATCATCGATCCCAGTTCTTCGCTGTCGGCGCGTGTCGAAACGCGGCCGAGCACGATGGCAAGAATCGATGCCACCGCCAGCCATACCGCTGCGCCTATCAGTAACCCGGTCACAATTAAGTTTCTAGCACTTGGTCCTGAGAAATAACTGCGAAAGCGTCGTTTGGATTGTTGCAATACGGTCTGGGTGCGATAACCGATGTGAAACGAACCGATCGAGACGTTCGTATGTGCATTCGGTGCCCAATGGGCGAGCCCAGCACGCGACCTCGGCCGACAGCCGGTCCGTGACGGCTACGGGCCCGCTTTCCCGTCGGTGCGTTGTGCTGTGTCGCATTTGTCCGCTGCTGTCACCGATGAAAAAGAAAACATTCCGGTCTGCCTTTTCGGCGGTCCCAAAAGCGATCTCAACCCGCAGCTGTCTGCTGTTTCACAATGCCAGTAGTTGGGCGCTCGAACCTCACGTTCATCGAGATGCGACTGGTCGTCCCTGACGCACGCAAGCCAGCACGGCTCAGTCGATATCCGGCGGCAACCGATCGACTGCAGTGCGAAAACGGCTGTGCGACGGGCACTCCGCTGCGACTGTTCGAAGATCGCTGGCGTGATCGACGTCCCGAAGAACGGCGAGGG
>NZ_JBAWFH010000191.1:0-27844 GCF_049591685.1 Rhodococcus sp. (in: high G+C Gram-positive bacteria)
GCGTCGGGTGCGGGTTGGTACTCCGCGCTCGGCACCTGCGTTTCCGGTGCAGCCACAGCCGCCTCGAGGGCGCCGTCGCGCGCCTCCGCGTCACGCTCGGCGGCCTGCTGGTCGGCGAGGGCCTGCACCTCGTCGCGGTTCTCGAGGGCGTACCGCAGGTACTTCTCGACCTCGAGCAGGTTGGCATCGCGGACGGCTTGCAATTGAACGGTTGGGATGTCGAACTCGTACTCGACGCGGTTCTTGATGCGCACCGCGCTGAGGGAGTCGAGACCGAGCTCGATCAGCGGCACCTCGGGAGGCAGGTCTTCCGGGGCGTAACCCATGGACTCGGCCACGATGATGGCCAGTCTTTCCTCGAGCTTCTGGTTGCTCGTCGGATCCCAGCGGTCACCGAAGGTTTCGACGACCTCGGGCAGTTCCTCCATCGGAGAACTCGACGCCGGACTTTCGACCGGCGTCGAAACGGCTTGCGCCACTGCCTCTCCGGACGATACGACTGCATCGTGCAGCAGCGTGAACGACGATCCGGCGTGCGCGTGCACCTGGACGGACGCGCCGCCGAGATGCGGAGTCAGCGTGGTCACCAACGTGCCCGCAGCGGGGACGGCGGCATGCGTCACCGACGCTCCCGACTCGACGCCCGTGAACAGCTGGGCCGCGGCGGCTGTGACGAGATCCGTGAGCGAGGAGACGGCCGATGCGTCGACTTCCCACACGTGGCGACCGTCGGGAAGTGCCACGCGCGAGCCCGGGACCCGACCGTTGCCCGACGAGTTGACTCGCGTGCTGAGCCAGAACTCTTTGCGCAGGTAAGCCGTTCGCGGGATCGGGGCGTAGTCGCCCTCGTCGAACAGTGTGGTCAGGTCGAGCGAATGACCGTGAACGTAGAGCTGGGCCAGAGCGGCGAGGAAGGTGTCGGCTTCGTCTTCCTTGCGCTTGAGCGTCGGAATGAGCGTGGAATCGGCGACGCCGGCAGCCCATGCCGTCGCTGCGATCGACATGAGTGCGACGGGGTTGGGCGCCAACTCGACGAACGTCGTATGCCCGTCTCCCACAGCGACATTGATGGCCTGGGTGAAGTACACCGGGTGCCGCATACCCTTTGTCCAGTACTCGACCCCGTGGATTGCCTCGTGCCCGACTCGGTAGTGCGCGCCCTCGTCGACCGACGAGTAGACGCCAGCGGTGAGCTTGCCGGGTTCGATGCCCGCCAACTCGGCAGCGAGCTCTCCGAGAAGTGGGTCGACTGCCGCAGTGTGTCCGGCACCTTTGACGTCGAGGATGCGCGCCATTTTTTCGGCGGCCTCGGCCATCGCGACGAGTTCCTCGACCTGCGCCCGCGGCCCGCCGACGGTGGTGTGCGTCGGCGCCGCGTACACGCACGGCTCCACGTCCGGGAACTGGTCGGTCAACGCGGTGACCTCGTCCGGCGTGTACTCGACGAGCGCCATCGCGCCCTGAGATGCGGCGCCGAGGCCTTCCTGGCCCTCCGCCAGCAGGCGGGAACGCGCATAAATGATTCGGACGGCGTCTTCGAGATTCAGCCCGCCTGCGACGTAAGCGGCAGCGACCTCGCCCATCGAATGCCCCAGCGTTGCAACAGGTTCGGCGCCATGAGCGCGAAGCGTTGCCGCCAGCGCGATCTGAATGACGAAGATGCCGACCTGCGAGTTCTCGAACTCGTACGTCTGGGAATCGTCGAGGATGATCTCCTTGATGGAGTATCCGGCCTCGTCCATCAGCAGCTCGTCGACCGCATCGACCGTCTCGGCGAATACCCGGTTGGTGCGGTACAGCCGTGATGCCATCTTGCGGTGCTGCGAACCGAAGCCCGAGAACACCCACACGGCGCCGTTCGACGCGGGTGAATCGGCGGAGAAGACACCCTGCCCCGGCTTACCCGCAGCGATGGCGCGCAGTCCGGTGATGGCCTCGGCGCGCGTCGACGCGAGAACCACTGCGCGAGAACGCCCGTGGTTGCGCTTGGCGAGCGATCGGCCGACGTCGGCCAGCGGCGTCATGCTGCCCTCTTCCGTTTCGAGCCAGTCCGCCAGATCAGCAGCGGCGCGCTTGCGGCGTGACGGCAGTGCGGCCGATACAGCGAGGACGACGGTCTCTGCTCCGGCCGATTCGTCGACGGGGGTTTCGGCAACAGGAGCCGAAACTTCTGCGGTCGAGTCCGACGAGACACCCTCGATCAGAACGGCATCCGGGTCCACTGCGTCAGGATCGAAGCTCGCGGCATCCGCGCTTTCGACGATCTCGTCGGCTACGTATTCTTTGACGACCACATGCGCGTTGGTGCCGCCGAAACCGAATCCGGACACACCCGCAACTGCCTTGCCCGTGTAGCGGGGCCACTCGGCGCCCTCCGGGATAACTTTCAGGTGGGCCTTGTCGAAGTCGATGTACGGGTTGGGCCCGGTGTAGTTCAGCGATGCGGGCAGACGGTTCTGCTGCATCGCAAGGACGACCTTGATGAGACCTGCTGCGCCCGCGGCAGATTCGAGGTGGCCGAAGTTGGTCTTGGCCGAGCCGAGCAGGGCAGGCTTGTCGGCGTCGCGACCGCGTCCGACGACGCGTCCGAGCGCATCGGCTTCGATCGGGTCGCCGAGAATGGTTCCGGTTCCGTGCGCCTCGATGTAGTCGACGCCGGATGGGGCGATGCCGGCGTCACGGTAGGCGAAGCGCAGTGCCTCGGCCTGAGCATCGGGACTCGGCGCTAGTAGTCCGTTGGACCGGCCGTCCTGATTGACCGACGAGCCGGCCACCACGGCGAGGATGTCGTCGCCGTCGCGCTTCGCGTCTTCGAGTCGCTTGAGTACGACGAGACCGCCGCCCTCCGAACGAATCATGCCGTTGGCGTCGGCCGAGAAAGCCTTGATCTTGCCATCGGGTGCCAGCACGCCCGTCTGACCGAAGCCGACGGTGATGGGCGGCGCCAGCAGCATGTTGACGCCACCGGCTACGGCCAGGTCGGATTCGCCGGTGCGGAGGCTGCGTACTGCCTGGTGCACGGCGACGAGAGACGACGAGCATGCGGTGTCGACCGCGATGGACGGTCCGCGGAAATCGTAGAAGTACGAAACCCGGTTTGCGACGATGGCCGTCGACGTTCCGGTCAATGCGTACGGGTGCGCATTGGGGTCGCTGACCGCGAGCAGCTGGTAGTCGTTGGAGGAGGTGCCGATGAACACACCGACCTGCGATCCCTTGACCGAGCTCGCGGGGATGCGCGCGTGTTCGAGGGCTTCCCAGGTCAGTTCGAGAGCGAGTCGCTGCTGCGGATCGACGTTGACGACTTCGTTGGGCGACATTGCGAAGAATTCGGCGTCGAACGTCTTGACGTCGTCGAGGTACCCGCCCTTGGTGACGGTGGCGTCGACGGCGGCTTTGATGGCGGGGTCGGACGTGAACTCTTCCCACCGGCCTTCGGGCAGGTCGGTGATGCCGTCGCGGCCTTCGCTGAGGAGCGCCCACATCTCCTCGGGCGTCGTTCCGGCGCCGGGGAAGCGGGTGGACACGCCGACGATGGCAATGTCGTGTGAGTCGGCGTGAGCGTTGCCGCGCAGATAGAAGGCATCGTCGACGGAATCGGCGGGCACGTCGGGCTCGCCCTCGATGATGATTTGGGCCAGCGACGCGATCGTGGGGTGCTGGTAGACGACCGTGGCCGTCAACGTGACGCCAACGAGCTCTTCGATCTCACCGCTCAAGGCGACAGCGTCGCGTGAGGACAGACCGAATTCTTCCATCGGCCGATCGTCGGAGATGAGGTCGACCGATTGCCCCGTCGCGTCGGCGACCCAGTTGCGCAGCCACCCGCGAAGCTGAGCGACGGTCATGTCACCCGCGGCATTGTCCCCGTCGGGAGCCGGCGTCGGGGTTGCTTCGGTCACTGCAGCATCGTTCTCATGGTCTGCCATCAACTCACCAAGGTACCTGTCGATTCGGGGAACGGGCGAGGCCCGAGAGAAAGGGTTGTTCGGTCAGTCCGGGAGTTCCGCGTCGGGGAAGGCTGTCTGTTGGTAGCCGCCGCGGAGGGTGCCCTCGATGTAGGCCGCCTTGCACGCACGCCGGGCGATTTTGCCGCTCGAGGTGCGCGGGATGGAGCCGGCGGGAACGAGGAGCACGTCGCGCACGGTGACGCCGTGGCGTGCGGAGATGGCGGTGCGAACCTCGTCGGCGATGGGCTCCGGAGCTGCCTTGCCTGCGCCGGGGGCACGCTCGGCGACGATGACCAGCTGCTCGGAACTGTCGTCCGAGTCCTTGGTCAGTGCTGCACCGCTGAATTCGAAGACGACGTCGGGGAGCTGGTTGAGCGGGACGGCGAACGCTGCAACGAACCCCGGGCGTAGCGCCTTGCTGGCTTCCTGCGCGGAGAACTCGAGGTCCTGCGGGTAGTGGTTGCGGCCGTCGACGATGACGAGGTCCTTGACGCGGCCGGTGATGTACAGCTCGCCGTCGTGGTAGACGCCATAGTCACCGGTGCGCATCCAGTTGGCGGTGTCGGGCACACCTTCGGCGTGCGATCCAGCGGAATTGCGACTGACGAGCTTGTTGTGGAATGTCTCGCTGGTTTCGGTTTCGCGACCCCAGTAGCCCTTGCCGATGTTCTCGCCGTGCAACCAGATCTCGCCGACGTGCTCGTCGGGGACCTCGGACGCGGCGTCGGAGTCGACGATCGTCGCCCACTGGCTACGCGCGACGTAACCGGTGGAGACCTGCGGGATTGCGCCCTTCGCGTCCTGGTCGACGACGACGAAGCGGCCTGCGTTGAGCTCGGTGCGGTCGACGTACACGACCTTCGCTTCGTCGGCGTGCTTGCTGGTGGAGACGAACAGCGTTGCTTCTGCCATGCCGTAGGACGGCTTGATCGCTGCCTTCGAGAGGCCGTAGGGCCCGAACGCGTCGTTGAACTTCTTCATCGACGTGGTCGTGACGGGCTCGCTGCCGTTGATCAGCCCGATCACGTTGGACAGGTCGAGATGCTCGCCGTTCTTGGGCAGTCCGCGCTGCGCGGCGTGCTCGAATGCGAAGTTCGGCGCGGCGGCGAACGTACCGGCACCGTCGGAGGCGGCGGCGAGTTCCTTGATCCAACGCCACGGCCGCTGCACGAATGCGCGCGGAGACATGATGGTGATGTACTTGCCGCCCAGCGCGGGGAGAATGACCGTCAGCAGACCCATGTCGTGGAACATCGGCAACCACGTGACGCCGCGCGAATCCTCGGTGATCTCCATGCTGTCGACCATCTGCAGGGCGTTGACGCCGACCGCGCGGTGCGTGATCTCCACACCGGCGGGGGTGCGCGTCGAGCCGGAGGTGTACTGCAGGTAAGCGATGTCGTCGAGCTTCGCGTCGGGCTCGACCCAGGTTTCGCCGACGCTGTCGGGAATGGCATCGACCGCGATGACGCGGGGGCGCTCGGCCGCGGGCAGGGCGCGGAAGAAGTTGCGCACACCTGCTGCGGAGCTGGTTGCGGTAAGGATTGCCGTCGGGTTGCAGTCACCGAGAACGGCGTGGAGTCGGTCGGTGTGTCCGGGCTCGTCGGGGTCGAACAGCGGCACGGCGATGGTGCCCGCATAGACCGCGCCGAAGAACGCGATGACGTAGTCGAGCCCCTGGGGAGCCAGAATCGCGACGCGGTCACCGGGCTGCGTCACCTGTTGCAGGCGAGCAGCGACTGCCCGAAGCCGGGTGCCGAACTGCGCCCACGTCAACTCGTGCGCCTCGCCGTCGCGCTCACGGGAGTAATCCACGAAGCGGTATGCCATGGTGTCGGCGTTCTGTGCGACGTTCACCTCGACGTGACGCACCAGCGTCTTGCCCTCGGCAATGGTGATCTGGCCGTTTTCATCGATGTACTCATCGAATGTGTGGCTCATTGTCTTCAATCTCCTCCGACGGGTATCCGCTGTGCTGCGCAGCAGGGCCTGGTTCTTCGAACTCGAACTCGAACCTCGCGGCCCCGAAGATCGCGGCCCGCGCCCCGACTTCTCTCCGACTCACTCGTGTGCCGAACAGCGTGAATATTACTAGCTGGTAGCTACCTGTTTTGCCAGTTCTCGTTGCCACCACCATGCTCTACCCTCTCGGGTGAAACACGGCGACGACACGTCCGCGGTCACTCGCCTTTCAGCAGCTCGATGACCGGAGCGAACGCTTCCATCTGAGTGGGGAAAACCCCGACGTAGGACATCGTCGTTTTCGCGCGAACGTTACGGATCTGATCGGCGATTTCCCCGTACGTGCCGAAAGCAAGGTACGGGGAGGTGAGGATGTCCTCGACGCTGAGCTTGACATCGACATCGACATTGGGGGGATATCCGTTGTCGAGTGCTGCCAGAGCCATCTCTGCCATCTGCTCCCGATCGTCGGTGACGACGATGGTGGTGATGGCCCAGTTCAATTCGATCTCGTCGAATCGATCACCGGCAGCCTTACGAATGAGCTCGACGCGCTCGAGCGTCTTCTCCAGCGTCATTCCCGACAGCTGGAGTTTGCCTTCCTTCGTCGTGCTCGGCACGACGGAGATGATGTCGGCGTACTTCGCTGCGAGCGCCAGCATGCGAGGTCCACCGCCACCGACACAGATCGGTGGGCGCGGGCCCTGTCGAGGACGGGGACTGCCCTTGAGCCCGGTGATGGTGAAGTGCTTGCCCTGAAAGTTGCATTCCTTGCCACGGAGCAGCGTGTCGAGAATTTCGAGGCTCTCCTCGAGCTTTTCGATACGAATGCCAGGGCGGTCGTACGCAATGCCGGCCTTGTCGTACTCGTCGCGCATCCACCCTGCGCCGAGCCCCAACTCGAGCCGCCCGCCGGACAGCACGTCGATGGTGGCCGCGTCCTTTGCAAGAATCGCGGGATGGCGGAAGCCGTTCGCGAGGACTGCTGTGCCGAGCCTGATCTTGTCCGTTGCCACCGCGAGCGCACCGAGAGCTGCAATGGGACCGACCTGATTGCCCAGGTGATCGGGAATCATGAAGCTGTCGTAGCCGAGCTCTTCCGCCTGCTGCGCCAGCTTGATGAACTTGCGCGCCCCACCTTCTTCTGCGTTTCCCTCTCCACCTGCGGCGAAACGGAATTTACGCAGCGCCGAGACGTGCCCTTCGACGGGCATGTCAGGGGCCTGGGCGGAACACATGTATAGGTCTCCTCGGTGCGGGTCGGCTGACGTCCAGCGCCTCGCCGGGGCTGGTCCAAGGCGCCACTCTATCTGCTGGCCACGTGGGAATACACCTGGCGGGGTCAACGCCCACCAGCTTTGTGCCCAATCCTCAGGACCGGGGACCGCTCCTTGTGAGAACTACACTGCGGTCGTCCGGGAGCTGAAGAATCAGGAGTTCGGAATCTCCGGAGCCGACTCGATGAGACCCGCCGCCCAGTTCGCCGTCCACTGCGTCGACGTCGTTCCGGCATCGTCCACCACGAACGAGTTGTACGACGCGTGAACGGGATTGCCCGCGGCGCCGACGAGAATGCCGATGCTTTGTGGAATGTTGCGCAGCGACAACCCTTCCGACGGTGACGCGCAGATCAGATCGCCCGGCGCGCAGATGTGGTTGACCTTCCCGTCGAGTTCACCGAAGCCGCCCTGCCGAGGCCCTGTCATCGTGATACCCGGCAGATCCAAACCGCCGAGCGCAACCTCGGCACCGACACCGTCGACGGGTGGCCCGATGTCGACCCCCGACGTTCCGTCACGTCTGCCGTCGGCGATGAGCGTCACGCCGAGAACCTTGTCGGCTGCGACCGGACCGTTGCCGCCGCCGATCTCCGCGGCGAGGTCACCGGCGATGACGGCGCCCTGCGAGAAACCGACGAGCACGTAACTCGTCAGCGGGCAACGCTCGGCCACGCGAGACAATTCGGCCTTCGTCGTCGCCATACCCTCGGCGCGACTGTTGTTGTAGGACTGCTGCCCGTCGGGCGGGAACGCGACCGGGTTGGAGAACTGCGCGACGTACGGAACGGTGTAGACGCTGGCCCGAGAAGGATCGAACTGATTCTGGAGCGGGCGAGACACGTTCAGCAACAACGACGCCGGATTGGCCGTCGGGTTGTACGGATCATCGGTGGCAGCCGACTCCCAGGTGCCGGGAATGGATACGACGGCGACGTCCGCGCAGTCCGCGGGCTGCGACTGCGGCTCGTCGGGGCCAGGCTGCGGCAGCGGCGACGGAACCTGATCGGGCAGCCGACCCGCGAGCAGGTACCACAATGCGATGACGACGAGTCCGAGAATTATCGCCAGGGCGAGAAGCTTCGGTAGCAGTCGACTCTTGCGCTTCGTTCGATTGGCCATGGCGTCTGCCGTCAGCCCTTGCAGTACGTGTTCTGGGCGGCAGCGATGTAGACCTGTGCGTCCTCGGCCGCCTGCTCTGCCGTCATCTGGGTGCCCGCCGCGCTGGCCTCGACACCGACGTTTGCCGTGACGAACGTGGCGATCTCGTCCGCGGGCACTCCCTGTGACTGGGCAGAACAGATGTACGTGGCGGTCGAGATGGCGATCTCACCGTTGGCGGCGGGCGTGATGCCGCCCTTCTTCAGCTCGTCGAGAAATGCCTGACCACGGTCGTCGACAGGAGCCGCCGTGATTCCCGGGTACCCCTCCGGCACCGGCTGCGGCTGCTCCGGCGGCGCTGTCGCGGCCTCACCCGGACTCGTCACCGCGGCAGACGTCGTCGCGGTGGCCGACTCGGACGAGGTGGTCTCGGCCGTTGTGGTGGACGCAGCCGCAGTCGTCGACGAGGTCGACGGAGTTCCCGAGACGGTTGCCTCGTCACCACCGCAGGCGACCAGGAACGCGCCCGCGGCTACCGCGAGTACCCCCATGGACAGGCTGCGCGTCAAGGTGCTTCGGCGGGGAGACATTTGCTTCGGAAACAGTGACATGTTCAATCCAGTCCTAGAGCACGATCGAGGGCAGAAAGTTGGGCCGGGGACGGTACGGAAGGCTTCAACCGGGGACGGTACCGGCGGCCACTGAGAATAGACTGAGCGGCGGACGGACCGAACCTGATCTGGGGTTTCCTTGCGTCACGGCGCGATGGTGACTTTTCCGTCCTTGACGGTGATGATGCCGAACTGGAAGTTCTGCTGGATTCCGCCACCGTTCATCTCGAACTGATCGCTCGTGATGTATCCGAGCCGGCCGTTCTCGTAACCCTCGTTCTTCCAGGCGTCGAAGATTTCGCCGTTGCGGATAGCCCAGGCTCCGGTCAGCGGGCTCCAGTAGATGTTGCCGTTCTCGAACTCGTTGAAGCGGCCGCCGTCGCGAATCGGGCCCTTCTCACTGGAGATCGGGAACCCGAGTTCGCCGTTCTCCCAACCCAATTGGCCATACTTGCCGAGAATCATGCCCTGCACCGAATGCGTGCCGAGCTCCGGGCTGAAGTACATCGCGCCGATCTCGAAACCCTGCACCGAACCCGGCTTCGACGGTGTCGGGACCTCGTCGAGCACCGGGTAGCCGAGCGGTCCGGCCTCGTAGCCCTGGGCTGCCCACTCGTCGAGAATCGCACCGCGCACTGCATGGGCACCCGCCTGCGGGGTGAAGTAGATCATCCCATTCTGGAAGGCGTTCGCACGTCCACGGCCGTCGGGCATCGCCAACTCGCTCGACTTCGGGAATCCGAGCGGGCCTGCCGGTCCGCCCGAACCCTGGTAGTTGCCGCCGATGGCGCCTGCGACGACCTGGGCACCGGTGTCGGGTGAGAAGAACACGCGTCCGAAGCGGAAGTCCTGCGCGCGGCCACCGGCCACGTTGTACTCCGCCGTCAGGCAGTCACCGAGCCAGGCGTTGGCGCCCGATGCGTTCCCGATAGCTCCTGCCACACTGCACGCGGGCTTGTCGACTTCGACGTCCAACGCGTTTGCCAGCTGAGGCCAGAGCTGCTTCAGCTCGAACTCCCAGTACTCCCAGGTGTGCAGACCCGACGGCCTGTACACGATCTGGGCCGGGATTCCCAGCTTGTTGAGCTTGGTGGCGAAGGACTGCGACGTCAGACGGGAAAGGATTTCGAGACCCATGCCCGCGTAGTTGGAGCTGACGCCCGGGATGCCCGACGGTGGGTCGAACGGTCCGGCGACGCCGTTGCCGCTCGAGACGTACAGGCTGACGCCCTCGAGCTGGTCGGCGAGGACGTACGGGTCGTGCTCGGACCACAAGCTGTTGGTGGGTGCGCCCCACATCGCCTTGGAGTTGAATCCGCCCGCGTCGGCCATGGCGTACTGGATTGCCTGCGGCATGCCGAGCGAGGTGGTGGTCAGGATTCCGGAAAGCGACCCGGCGAACTGAAAGAAACCCTGGTTGCGTGCAGCCAGGAACATGGCCGACGTGCCGCCCATGGACAGTCCGACGACGCCCCGGGTCTGGTTGGTGCGCCAGTCGTTCTCGAGGATCGGGGGCAGTTCCTTGGTCAGGAACGTCTCCCACTGGTAGTTCTTGCCGTTGTCCTGGTCGACCCAGTCGGAGTAGAAACTCGACTGGCCGCCGACGGGGAGCACCACGTTGACGTTCTTGTCGGCAAAGTACGACTCGGCGTCGGTCTCTGCTGTCCAGCCGTTCTCCGTGTCGGTCGCACGCAGTCCGTCGAGCATCCACACCGAGGGGAAGACCGCCTGCGGGTTGATGTTCCAGTCGCGCGCAAGCAGCAACTGCACCTGAATGGGCGTGCCCATGGAAGGAGAGTCGATCCACAACGCGACGCGGCGATCGGACAGCCAGTCCACCGAGGTGACGACGGCACCCGACTGAGACTGCGCCTGCGAAGGCAGGGCCGCCTGGGAAGGCAAGGCTGTGGGCGAGGGGGCTGCCTGAGCAATGCCCGCTGCGCCGAACGGCGACATCAGGGCGGCAGCGATCACTGCTGCCGCCGCTGCTTGCCGAGCCTGAATTCCAGCCGCGGGACGCCGGCCGAATCGAGCAAGCCCAGTGCGCATGGTGGTGACTCTCTTTCTTTCACGAGCAGACTTCAAGTAGCTGTCTTTCTACACGCGACAGACACGAGATCGGTCGAGGCTCGCTGTGACGGATGGTGCAATTGTGAATCAGGGAGTCGAAGGACTCCGCGAACGCACGAATGCCGCCCTGCGTGGTCGGCAGGACGGCATTCGTGGCAGTACAGGTACCGGGCCCGGAGGTCAGGCGTTCAGAGCGTCGAGGATCTGGCCGCGAGCCTTGAACAGTTCGGCGGACCAGTAGGCCCAGCTGTGCGTTCCGTTGTTCGGGAAGCTGAACGTGGCCGGAATCCCGAGAGTGGCCAGGCGAACCTGGAATGCGCGGCTGTTGGCGAGTGCCAGGGCTTCGAGGGCCATGCCGTTGGCGGTGTTGTAGAAGTCGATCGGTGCGCGCGGGCGGTCGTACTCACCCGGAAGTCCGCTGGCGGACGAGATGTACATCGACAGGCCCTCGAGCTGGGGCGCGAAGACGAACGGGTCGTTGCGCAGCCACGCGGGGCTCCACGGGGGTCCCCACATGGAGTCGACGTTGAACCAGGACTGCGACAGCATCGCGACGCGGATGGCTTCGCGCATGCCGGGCGCCGAGATGTTGAGGTAGCCGGAGAACGAGCCCGCGAACTTGAACTGGTCGCGGTGGTACGCGGCCAGTGTCAGTGCAGCGGATCCGCCCATCGAGATGCCGAGTACGGCGTTGTTGCTGCGCGAGACGCCGTAGCCCTCGAGGAAGGCAGGCAGATCCTCGGTCAGAAACGTCTCCCACTTGTAGGTGACTTCCTGGCCGTTGAGGTTGGAGGCGGCGTACCAGTCGCTGTAGAAGCTGGCCTGGCCGCCGACCGGCATGACGAGGGTGACGTCGTCGCCTGCGAACTGATCCTGAGCGTTGGTCTCGAAGGACCAGGCGTTGCGATCGTCGCGAGCGCGGAGGCCGTCGAGCAGGTAGACAGCAGCGTTTCCGCCACGTGCGGCCCACTGGACCTGAACCTTGATCGGACCCATCTCGGACGGGACGAACAGGTCTTCACGTCCACCGGCAGGAGCTTTGTGCACGACCGCGCTGGGTGCGGCGAGCGCAGTTGCGCCTCCGACTACTCCGGCTGCGATCGGTACGACGAGCGCAGCAGCGCCGACGCCGAGAAGGCGCTGGCGCCATCGATGGGACAATCTCGGCTTGTTCATGAGGCCGGCAAAACGCATGGGTCGTGCTCTCTCTCGTCTTCTGCGGTTTCCGCGATCAGCGGCCCCCGGCATTCCAACAGGGCTGTCTTCGGCCCCGTCGGGCCGTAGTTCGATTGGTGCAGTTGTTCGACTGGTGAGCTGTTCGACTGGTCGCGCTGTCCTGAAGCATTCGCTCGATGCCCGGCAATGAACCGGTCGCACGTGCGCAAGTTGAAGGGTATTCCACCCGACAACCCCGAAGCAAAACTATGATCTGCGTCTCAGGTCTGATTCGGGGTCGATATCAAGCTGTGACACTATCGCGAAGAACCCCCGCTGACCACCCCAACGATTCAGTGATTTCTCACAGAGGGAGCGGACAACGGGGGTCCGGTTCGAGAATGCGTCAGCCGATGTGTGCGCTGAGGTCGGGAGCCATGATGTGCGCCTGCTCCTGCCAGTAGCCCCACTGGTGGGTACCGACGGCCGGGAAGGCGTACGTCACGTTGTTGGCGCCGATGCTGGCCATCCGGAGCTGGAACGCGCGGCTGTTGGCCAGAGCGATGGCTTCGAGGCCCATTGCGTTGCCGGTGTTGTAGTAGTCGACGAAGCTACGTGGCCGATCGAGTCCACCGGGCAGTCCGCTACCCGCGAAGACCCAGACGCGGGTTCCGTTGTCGCGTAGACGCGGCGCGAACACGAACGGGTCGTTGCGCAGCCATGCCGGATCCCAAGGGGGTCCCCACATGGCGTCGATGTTGAAGCGGCCCGAGTCCAGCAGTGCCAAACGCATTGCCTCACGCATACCCGGAGCAGAGATGTTCAGGTAGCCGGACAGCGAGCCGGCGTAGGAGAACTGGTCGGGGTGGTACGCAGCAAGTGTAAGTGCGGCGCTACCGCCCATCGAGATACCGACGACACCGTTGCGGTTCGGGTTGAAACCGAGTTTCTGCTGCAGGTTCGAGCGCAGGTTCTGCGTCAGGAACGTTTCCCACTTGTACGTGGTCCGCTGGCCGTTGAAGTTCGACGGTGCGTACCAGTCCGAGTAGAAGCTGGACTGTCCGCCGACCGGCTGGACGACGTTGATGTTCCAGGAGGCGAGGTACGCACCGGCGTCCGTCTCGTGCTCCCAACCGGAAAGGTCGTTGGTGGCGCGAAGGCCGTCGAGCAGGTACACGACGCGGTCGGTGTTGCCGTCGGCCGCACGCCAGATCCGACTCTTGATCGGACCCATGCTCGAGTCCGTCACGAAGTCGAATGCGCGCGGATCGAATGCGGCGTTGGCCGTTGCACCCGTTCCGACAACAGCGAGACCGAGCGGAAGTGCCACAGCCATCACCAGAGAGGTAACTATCCGGCGGAGGCGCCCCCCGGCACCCTTGTTCGTTCTACCCAGCATGCATTCGACCTCTCAGCAGTTTCGGTGGGCCGCAGAACCTGCGGAACACCCTTCTCAGCGACGTGAATCCGGCAACGAGCCAGAGCAGTCACACACATCTTTCGCATACATCGCCCCGAAGGCGATGTCCGTTACCAAAAGGAGATATCCCATCTTGGCGACGAACAGATATCGACGCAACTCGGCCGCTCCGACGTCAATTGTCACCTTTCGGTATCGGAGGCTCCAAACCACATCGCTGTAATTCGTACTCAGGCACCCGATCGATGCGATATCCCGCGTAGAAGAACGAACGCTTGATGTTGCGAACGAACAAATCTTTCGTCAGCGGCGCACGTGAGGAATCGAGTAATTCTCGGGTATCGCCGCAGGTCAGGGCTATTTGAGCCTGCGCGACCCAGTCCTCGTCCATGTACCAGGGCAGGAACGGATGCTCGGCGACCATGCCGACATCGGCGACCACCCAGTCGGGGAACAGATTCTTGTCGTGGCCGATCCGCCCGTCTTCGAGACGCTCGGTGTGCGAGGCCAGCGGGTACGCGAGACCCATCTGATCGATGACCCTGACGTCGAGGCCGACGTTCATGCTTGTCATGCCGAGGTTGAGGAAGAACACCGTGTGTCCCGCACCGCCCGGCGGGATCGGTAGCGGTGGCGGTACGACATCCCAGTAGGTGAACTGTGCGCTCGGCAGCAGCAGGCCACCGTCCGGGGTGTTCTCGATGGCTTCGACCATGGGCCGCATGCGCGGGTAGTCCAGGTAGTCCGACGCCAGGATCGGATGAGCATGGCCGGTATTGAGCGCGTAGAACGCCCTCTCGTCGACGATGCCCGATCGACCGACGATCGAGCCCTGGGGCATTCCCGTGGTGTTCGCGGCGAAGAACGCCCAGATGACCGTCGTCAGCCACACGACGGCCCCGACGCCGAAGACCACGACCTTTCCCGCGCCCGCTCCGCGACTCGGGACGGACAGCGGCAACGCAGACACGGGCAGCAGGAGCGTGAAGAGCGCGGGCAGCAGGGTCCTGCCGTGCATGAAGTCGCCACCGACGCGCACTGCGTAGACCAGCGACAGGACCCCGGCGACCAGGACGAACGTCACGACTGCAACCGGTGACCGCAACCAGCGCTGTATCTCGCCCAGCGACCGGGGCAGACGCGGTGCCGAAGTTCCCGAGCCCGCGAGCGCCGTCGCGACGCCGGCAACGAGCAGCAATACGAGAGGAAGGAGCAGCATGTACGGGCCCAGCAGATTCCACAGGTAGTCGAAGCCCTGCGACCACTTGGCACCGCCTGCGTCCTTGGACACCGCCGTGTTCGGGTACGGCAACCCGTAGTAGCCCATTCGCCAGATTTGATAGAGCACCGGCGTCGTACCGGCCACGACGAACACGAGCAGCCGACTCGCCCACGTCTGCGGCGCCAGGAAAATCATGACCAGCGCAAGACCGGACATGATGACCAATTCGGGGCGTACCAGCGGACCGAGGCCCGCCCAGAACGCCAGAAAGAGGAGGGCGGGCGCACCGACGCCGCGGGTGGCCCACCGGACCATCAGTAGCCAGAGCAGTCCGATCCAGAAGATGACCAGGCACGTCTCGAGCCCCGAGGTGGCGAAATCGCGCGCAGGCGGGACGGCGATATAGACGAGAACACCCGCGGGCAGGAACACCGTCACACGCGCGTCGGTGGGTACACGCAGGGCGTAGGTGCCCCACATGGCCAACACGATGGCCGCGGTGGACAGAACGAGGGCGATGGTGAGAACGACGTATTCCAGACGGGCGTCGCTGAGCCAGCTGCCCGCGTAGACCAGGTATGTCCAGACGGTGCTGGTGTTGGCTTCGACTCGCTCGCCCGCGTTGAATACCGGGCCGTTGCCCGCCAGCAGGTTGCGTACCGTGCGGAGCACGATGAGTCCGTCGTCGGCGATCCAGCGTCGTTCCCAGGCACCGACGAGGAACAGCAACGCCGATACTATGGCGCCGACGCCGAAGATCGACCGGGTCAGGCCCTGCGCGGACCGTGACTGTCGGGTTTCACCCGGCGACTCGTGTGTCTCACCCGGCGACGTATACAGCGACACCGACTACTCCGATCCACGCGAGGGCAAGCACCTGCAACACCCTGTCGCCGAGCGCGATCTCTTCGGGCTCACCTGCTTCTCCACCATCGACGTCGACTGCGTAGCGCAGGATCGCGATGGTGAACGGGATCATCGAGATCGCGAACCAGTTGGTGTGCTTCTCGGCGTCCTGCTCGAAGGCCCAGAGGCCGTAGCAGAGGACGACGGCCGTTGCCGACAGCGTCCAGACGAATCGAAGGTAGGTCGTCGTGTAGTTCTCGAGCGACTTGCGGATCTTCGCGCCGGTACGTTCGGCCAGCTGCAGCTCGGCGTAGCGCTTGCCCGCCGCCATGAACAGCGATCCGAACGCCATGATCAGCAGGAACCACTGCGACAGCGGGATCGACGCCGCGACGCCGCCCGCGATGGCCCGAAGAAGGAACCCGGACGAGACGATGCAGATGTCGAGCACCGCCTGGTGCTTGAGCCCGAAGCAGTATGCCAACTGGATGGCGATGTACACACCGATGACGACGGCGAGCTGCCAGTTGGCGAGGAACGACAGTCCGATGGCCAGCCCAAGGCAGACCACGGCCATCGCGTACGCGAGATTGACCGGAAGCACCCCGGCGGCGATCGGCCGGAAACGCTTCGTGGGGTGCGCGCGGTCGGCCTCGACGTCCAGCGCGTCGTTGACGAGGTAGACGCCCGAGGCAGCCAGACAGAAGACGACGAACGCGAGCGCCACCGACAGCAGGACGTCGGTTTCCGTCACCGAACCGGCCGCGAGCGGCGCAGCCAACACGAGGACGTTCTTGACCCACTGGCGCGGACGGAGAGCCTTCACCACTCCGTCGAGCAGGTTCTTCGGAGGTGCTCCGAGGACGGCGGCTTCTTCGCTCATTTGTCTCCTTCGAACTTGCACACGGCGGCTGCGGACAGCGCGCCGAGCGCCGACCCCGCAAGCACGTCGGTGGGGTAGTGCACTCCGAGAACCAACCGCGACAGCATCATCGGGGGCACCAGCAACGCAGGCAAGGGTAGTCCGGTCAGGCGACCGAGCAGAACGGCGGCTGCCGTCGTGGACGTCGCATGAGAGGACGGAAAGCTCAACCGGCTGGGCGTCGAAACGTTGACGCGCACCGAGGGGTCACTGGGACGCCTGCGACGAACCACGCGCTTGATGACGATCGACGCCGCGTGCGAACCGACCGCGCCGACGGCCACGCCGGCCCACCGGCGTCGACGCGAACTGTCGAGAGCAGCACCGACGCCCGCGATGGCGACCCAGCCGAGGGCGTGCTCACCGAAGTGCGACATCGCTCGGGCGACGGGAATCGCGCCGGGCTGCGCGCCGACGGTCGCCTGCACCTTCGCCAGGATGCGAACCTCGGTGGGTGCGTCGCTCTGGTTCTTACGCCTCGTAACGAAAGACACGTTCCCAGGTTTCCTTACTGGTGAGGTGAGGCACGGCGTCGCGATAGCGACCCTTGAGGTCGGGGAATCGGCGAAGAAGCTCACCGCGCAGGGCCATCGATTCCTTGAGCAGCGCCGCCGCCTTCTCGCGGTCGCGCTGCCGGTAGACGACGCCTCGCCCGTCGGCCGTGGTGACGGTGACACCGTCGACCTGAGACAGCAGGAACCACCGGGCGTCGAGCGTCGGGACGTTGAGCTGCGGTCGCTCGTGGTGACGGGTCTGTGCCGGCTTGGCGTTGTGCACCAGGCCCTTGGCGAGGCGGCCGATCTTTTTCAGCGGGCCGACGGGCAGTCCGACGGGACCCACCTCGTCGCCCGACGCCACGGGAAGGTCCGTCGACGATCCGACGACGACTGCGTCCGGGTACGTCTTGCGCAGGGCATGAACTTCGCCGAGCGAGGTCGGAAGGATGTCGAGAATGTGTTCGGGGCCTGCGAGGAAGTCCCGGATCGCCTTGTTCTGGATGGCGACGGTGGAGTATTCGAGGCACAGCAGGTGCTTGACGGTGGCCTTGGTGGTGTCGAGCACCAGACCGCGGCCGTTACCCGGCATGTGCAGCGCGGCCACCACCAATCGGTTGCGCAGGTGGAAGTACGCCTGCCAGTCGATGGCGTCGTCCTTGTCGCTCCACGCCATATGCCAAATCGCGGCACCGGGGAGGGTGACCGTCGGGTAGCCGGCTTCCTTGGCGCGAAGGCCGTACTCGGCGTCGTCCCACTTGATGAACAGTGGCAGCGGCTGACCCAGTTCTTCGGCGACGACGCGCGGGATCATGCACATCCACCAGCCGTTGTAGTCGACGTCGATGCGTCGGTGCAGCAGCTTGCTGGTGCGCAGGGGCTCTTCGCTGAAGTCGTGGTCGTACTCGACGTTCTGCGCGGCGGTCCACATGAAGTTGCCGCGGTTGATCACTTCACCCATGACGTGCAGGTGGCTGCGCGCCTGCAGATTGAGCATCTGCCCGCCGACGAGGGTGGGCACCTTCGCGAACCGCGACATCGCGAGGGCACGCAGGATCGAATCGGGCTCGATCTCGATGTCGTCGTCCATGAACAGGATGTGTTGGCAGTCGGTGTTGTTCAGCGCCTCGTACATGATGCGGCTGTAGCCACCCGAACCGCCGAGGTTGGCCTGGTCGTGTACGGCGAGACGGTCGCCGAGAGCCGCCGCGGCCTCGTCGAACCCGGGCTCGTCCTTGGCCTTCCTCGTACCTTGATCGGGCATGATGACGGCCTTGACGACATCGAGCACCAGCGGGTCCGAGCCAAGCGCGACAAGGGCTTTCACCGCGTCGGTCGGACGGTTGAACGTGGGAATGCCGACCGCGACGCTGGCTTCACCCGGAGCGTCGACGGGTGCGAACCATCCGGCGCTCTCGAGCACGACCTCGGAATCGGAGGTGATGTCGAACCAGATCCAGCCACCGTCCTCGAACGGGCCCAGATCGATCATGAACTCCTGCGCTGCGTCACCGTCGACGGCTTCGCGGCCCTCGACGTGGATGCGTGACGCATCGGCCTTGGAGCGATACACGTCGATGCGGCAGTGCCCGGATACCTCGACGCGCAGCACGACGGAGGTCAGCGTGCTGTAGCGGCGCCAATAGCTCGCGGGGAACGCGTTGAAGTACGTGCAGAACGAGACCTCGGATTCGGCACCGACGGCAACCGACGTACGCGAGAGCGAATGTGCCCGTCGCGCATTGGTCGTCGCTTCCTCGAGGTAGAGGGTGCGCACGTCGAGAGGCTCACCCGATCGGGGCAGCAGCACCCGCTGCAGCAACGATTTACCGAGGTAGGGAACGACGTCGGGGACGCCGTCCTCCAGCAGATGCTTGGCTGTCATTTGTCCCCCGCCAGGGCAGCGCCCGATTCGAAGTATGGATTGAGCGTGTTGTCATACAGGTTCAACGCACTGGCGATGGCCATGTGCATGTCCAGGTACTGGTAGGTGCCCAGACGCCCACCGAACAGCACACCGTTCTCCGCCGTCTCTCGCTTGGCGCGCTCGCGGTAGGCCTCGAGCTTCGCGCGGTCGTCCGGGGTGTTGATCGGGTAATACGGCTCGTCGCCGCTCTCGGCGAACCGCGAGAACTCGCGCATGATGACCGTTTTGTCTGCCGGGTATTCCCGCTCGGGATGGAAGTGCCGGAACTCGTGGATGCGCGTGTAGGGCACGTCGCCGTCGTTGTAGTTCATCACCGGTGTGCCCTGGAAATCACCGGCATCGAGGACCTCGGTCTCGAAATCCAGTGTGCGCCAGCCGAGTTCACCCTCGGAGTAGTCGAAGTACGCGTCGAGCGGGCCGGTGTAGACGATGGGCGCGTTCGGACTTTCGGCGATGAGTTCGGCCTTGACGTCGAACCAGTCGGTGTTCAGCCGAACGTCGATGAGCTCATTCTTCGCCATGTTCTCGAGCCACGCGGTGTACCCGTCGACCGGAAGGCCCTCGTACGTGTCGTTGAAGTAGCGGTTGTCGAAGTTGTACCGCACCGGCAGCCGAGAGATGTTGCCCGCGGGCAGCTCCTTCGGATCGGTCTGCCACTGTTTGGCCGTGTAGTCCCGCACGAACGCCTCGTACAGGGGGCGACCGATCAACGAGATGGCCTTCTCCTCGAGGTTCTGCGCATCCTTCGAGTCGATCTCGCTGGACTGCTCGGCGATGAGGGCACGAGCTTCCTGCGGCGAGTAGTACCGGCCGAAGAACTGCGAGATCAACCCAAGCCCCATCGGGAACTGGTACGACTGCCCCTTGTACATCGCATACACACGATGCTGGTAGCCGGTGAAATCGGTGAACTGGTTGACGTAGTCCCACACCCGCTGGTTGGACGTGTGAAAGAGGTGCGCGCCGTACTTGTGCACCTCGATACCCGTCTGCGGCTCCGCCTCCGAGTAGGCGTTGCCGCCCAGGTGATGGCGGCGATCGAGCACCAGGACACGCTTACCCAGCTGGGACGCCGAACGCTCCGCCACAGTCAGGCCGAAGAACCCCGAACCGACGACGATGAGGTCGTAGCGGCCGGTCGCGGAGGCGTCGGAAGTAGTGGGCGAAGGATTTACAGCAGTCACGGGCAACCAGGGTATACGGTGCGGACCCGCCACCCGTGTGCGGTTCGTGTCGCTGGAGCAACACCAACCACGCACGGGCGCGGAGCGCTGTGCGTCAGATCGACCGACGCAGCAGGTACGTGTCCATCACCCAGCCGTGCTCTTCCTTCAACTCCGCTCGCACCCGCTCGATCTCCCCGACACAGTCGTCGAGCCGGCCCGCCACCAACCTTTCATCGTCCGTTCCCAGGTTCGCTCCCCAGTGGATGCCCCAAATGTCGCCGCCGACCAGTTCGCGGCAGGTCAGGGCTCCGTCGAGCATGACGACGATGTTGTCGGCACCCGCCGCGGCGTCTTTTGTCAGTGCTCGGCCTGTGGTGATGACGATGGGGCCGCCGATGCGGTTCAGGACGAGCCGGTGTGACGCCGCCAGCATCGAGACACTGCTGATTGCCGGCGTCACGGAGAAGTCGATGTCGAGGTTGCCAAAATCGCGGACCCGCTCGACGACTCGAATGGTGCTGTCGTAGAGAGAAGGATCACCCCAGACGAGGAATCCGACGGTGGTCGACGGATCGAGGCTTCGCAGCACGGCCTCGTATGCGCGGGCGCGGGCGTCGTGCCAGTCGAGCACGGCAGTGCCGTAGTCGCGGGGCTTGCGGTCACGCTCGGGATCCGGGACGGCGATTACCCGGTACTCGCCCGGAACGTGACGCCGGAGGATCTCGGCCCGAGCCTCCGCGAGGTCACCGACGGAATCTCCCTTGTCCGCGACGAGGAAGACGTCGACTTCGCCGAGCCGGGCAATGGCTTGGACGGTGATCTGATCCGGGTGCCCACCGCCGATGCCGACGACGTTGATTTTCATGCGCCAGAACGCTCTCGGCACGCGTCGTACAGATGCGACTCGGCGCCCGGTGTGCGCCCGACTGCAGGCCCGACGAGGATGACCGCTGCTTGACGTAGCCCGGCGGCCTCTACCTGGTCGGCGATGTCGGCGAGCGTTCCGGTCAGCGTGAGCTGATCGGGCTTGCTGGCATGGAACACCACGGCAGCGGGACAGTCGGAGCCGTAGTGGTCGACGATCTCGTCGACGAGCACGCGTATCCGAGTGATCGCCAGGTGCAGTACCAGCGTTGCCCCGGTGGCCGCGAAGGCCGACAGCGATTCCGCGTCGGGCATCACCGTCGAGCGGGCTTGCGTACGGGTGAGGACAACCGACTGCGTCACCTCGGGCACGGTCAGTTCGACGCGCAGTGTCGCTGCCGCGGCTGCATAGGCCGGAACCCCGGGCGTGACGTCCCAGGGAACCCCCGCAGCGTCGAGGCGCGCCGACTGCTCGGCCAGCGCCGAATAGAGAGACGGGTCCCCCGAGCACAGGCGAGCGACGTCCTGGCCACGGCGGTGAGCGTCGACGAGCTCGGCGGTGATGGTGTCGAGGTCGAGCTTCGCGGTGTCGACCTTGCGCACGTCGGCGGGGCAGTGCGCGAGGATTGCGTCGTCGATGTACGTGCCGGCGTAGACGCATACCGGGCTGCGTTGCAGGTGTCCGACCGCGCGAAGCGTCAGCAGGTCGGCGGCACCCGGGCCGGCACCGATGAAGTGGACTGTCACGTCGATGAGCGTAGGCGCCCGTGCGACGCGCCGCGCCGACAGGCAATCCCCGCCCTGGCTAACTCTCAAGCTAAGGTTTAGCCTTGTGTCGGATGGGGTTCATGTTGCTTGTGTGACTCGAGTGCAGTCACGATTTTCACACACAGCAACGTCGTCGAACTTCACCGACCCACGGATCCGAACGGAAGCAATTCGCGTCGCACAGTCGCTGGATGCTTCGCGGACCTGCCCGAACCACCGGCAGGACCGCACCTACAACCAGGGAGTACCGCCTTGCACCGTCGAACGAAGCCGTCGATCGTTCTCGGCGCTGTCGCCTTGCTGGCCGTCGCGAGTCCCGTGGCGGTCTACAGCATTTCCGGCGACTCCGCGTCCACCGACGTTCGAGCAGCAAACGAGACCACCCCTGTGACAGTGCCGACGAAGATCGTCGAAACAGCGCTGGACACGGCACCGGACATCGTCATCCCCCTGCGGGAACTGACGGGTCTGCCGCTGCCGGATCTTCGCCTGTCCGATCTGAAGTACCTGCCGCTGCCGGACAACATCACCATCCCGCCGTTCGAGATCCCGGAGATCCCCGGCATCACGGCTCCGGCTCCGACGAGCCCGTCTGCGCAGGCACCGGTTCCCTCGCTCGGCCGCAACAATGTCGCCGCTCCCCTGCCCGGTGAAGCCGCCGCGACCGACGACGCTTCCCAGGGCGACGTTTCTCAGGGCGACGTTTCTCAGGGCGACGACCCCGGCGCCCCGCTCGGCGCCGTCGTCAAGGAACTTCGCCAGGACGACCCGTTCAGCATGGTCGCGCTCACCTCGACCACGATCGACAACGCCGTGGCGCAGGTTCGCCGCCAGCTCGAAGACGGATCCTGGGGACCCTGGATCGCAACGGAACCCATCGACACCGGGTCGAGCGACGCCGTACCGGTGTCGGGCAAGCAGGGCACCGAACCCATCTACGTGGGCGCCACCAACGCCGTCCAGGTTCTGATGACGCCTCGCCCCGAGCCTGTTGCACCCGCAGCACCCATCGCGCCCGCAGCACCCATCGCGCCCGCAGCACCCATTGCACCCACAGCCGAGGCACCTGCGCCCACGCCGGAACAGCCCCTCGGTTACGTCCCGGCATCGGTGAGCAAGCCACTGCGTCAGCAAGAAACCCTGCGGTCACAAGAACCAGCTGCTGCAGCGTTGGCAGACATCAGCGCCGTGCTCATTCAGCCGGGCAGCTCCCCCGCCGACTCCGCGCTCGCCGACCTCGCGACACCCGTCGCCGGCAACGCCGGACCCAAGGTGATCTCCCGTGCTCAGTGGGGCGCCGACGAATCCATCCGCTGCGCCACCCCCACGTACGACGATTTCCTCGGCGGCGCCACGGTGCACCACACCGCCGGTAGCAACGAGTACTCCAAGTCGGAGTCTGCTGAGATCGTCCGCGCCATTTACGCTTACCACGCACAGACTTTGGGCTGGTGCGATGTCGGCTACAACGTGCTCGTCGACAAGTTCGGCCAGATCTTCGAAGGCCGCGCAGGTGGGCTCGATCGAGCGGTCCAGGGCGCGCACGCCGGAGGCTTCAACGAGAACACCGTCGGCATCGCGATGATGGGCGACTACTCCACCGAGTCTCCGTCGCAGGAGACCATCGACTCGGTCGGCAAGTTCCTCGGATGGCGCCTCGGCAAGGACGGTCTCGACCCGGAAGGCACCACGACGATGGTGTCGGAGGGAACCGACTTCACGTTCGTCGGCCAGGGTCAGAGCGTCGACCTGCCTGTCATCTTCGCGCACCGCGACGTCGGCAACACGGCATGCCCGGGTGACGCCGCCTACGCCAAGATGAGCGAGATCCGCGACATCGCTGCCTCCTACACCGGCGATGCTGCGAGCGTCACCGACCCGGACCCGAGCACTGATGCTCCGACCGACGATGCTCCGGTGGAGGGCACGCCGGCTTCGCCTCGGACCGATGCCAGCGGCACGCTGGGCGAGAACATTCCGAGCTTGATCGACGAGCTGGTTCGCCTCGCATCGAGCAATCCGGTTGCCCAGAAGTGGCTGGCGACCGGCGGCGAGACCGGAATCCTCGGTACCCCCGTCAGCGGATTGGTTCAGGTCAAGGGCGGCGGCGAGGGCGCCCAGTTCGCGAACGGCTCGATCTTCACTTCGATAGCCGGCCAGGCCGTTGCCGTCATCGGAAAGATCTTCGAGCAGTTCATGGCCCTCGGCGGCGAGAACAGTGACCTCGGCCTCCCGACGACCGACGAGTACCGCGTGCCCGAGGGTCTACGCACCGACTTCGAGAACGGTTCGCTGATCTTCAATGAGCTCACCGGAATCGTCACGACGGTGATCAAGACCTATAACGACACCTACGAGCAGCAGATGCAGAACCCGGTCTCGGCACCGATCGAGCCGGCCCCGGAGCCGGTACCGGCACCCGCCCCAGCACCGGAGTTGGCGCCCGACCCGGCGCCCTAGTCCACCGAACGACAATGGCCCCGCACACACGTGTGCGGGGCCATTGTCAACGAAAGCGGGTCACCACCAACGTTCGAGGACGCGCGCGACGCCGTCGTCCGCGTTGGTGGTCGTCACCTCGTCGGCAGCGGCGAGAGCGGCAGGGTGCGCATTGCCCATTGCTACGCCCAGGCCTGCCATCCGGAGCATCGGGACATCGTTGGGCATGTCGCCGAAAGCCGCGATGTCCGCTGCGCCGATCCCGAGCCGGTCGGCCACGGTGGTCAATCCCGACGCCTTGGTAACCCCCGGGGCGGACAGTTCGATGAGTCCGTTGTCGGTCGAGAAGGTCAGGTCTGCGCTCTCGCCGACGAGCGGCGTCAGCGCTGCAGCCATCTCGCCGCTCGATGCGCCGGACAGTCTGATCAGCAGCTTGACCGCGGGAACGTCGAGTACCTCTTCCTGCGAGACCTCGGTGTTGTCCGGGTTCAGCCACGCATGTTCGTAGCCGGGTGAGCTGACGAACTGCGGCGTCGCGGCGTCGTGAGCAGTGACGCCGACTCGCTCCGCGGCCAATCCACACCCGGGCAGAGTGGCGTACGCGAGCTCGGCCAACCAGGTGAGCGTCTCCGACGACAGCGTTCGAGCATCCAGAATGCGATCGGCGTTGCTGTCGTAGATGACTGCACCATTGGCGCACACGCACATCGGCGCGAAACCCAGCTGATCGACGACCGGCGAAATCCACCGCGGCGGCCTGCCGGTGGACAATACGAAAGGAGTGCCCCCCTCGACCATCGCGAGCACGGCACGACTGGTGCGTTCGGTGACCTTCTCGCTGTCGTCGAGAAGTGTGCCGTCGACGTCGCTGGCAACGAGACGGGGCTGGGTACGGCTGGTAGCAGGCATTGCCGACCATTCTGCCTGATGCAGTAAGGAACGGTTACCGACGCTCTCATTGCCCGATACTTGCCCTCGAAAGTCACATCCGGCCCCGTGCACCCAACTATCGGGCAATGGTGAACGCCGAAACCCTGTGCGCGAAAAATCCGTAAACTCGGCGGGATGCTGATGACCAAAGACGCTGTGGCGGTCGGTCGGCGGCACCGGTTCCACGGCTACGTCGACGTGGCCGTCGTGGTATCAGTGCTGGTGATCACCAATCTCATCGCGCATTTCACGACGGTGTGGGCGAGCATTGCGACGGTTCCGATGGCTGCGATCGCCCTGGTGGCCCTGACGCGTCGGCGCGGGCTGGGGTGGGCGGAGCTGGGGCTGTCGCCGAGGCAGTGGAAAACCGGGTCGCTGTACGCGCTGGGCGCTGTCGGCGTCGTTGTGACGGTCGTCGCCATCGGTGCGTTGTTGCCGATCACCAGGCCGTTCTTCATGGCCGACAGGTATGCGACGCTGTCGGCCGCGCTGGTGGCGTCGATGATCGTTATTCCCTTGCAGACGGTCATTCCCGAGGAGTTGGCCTTCCGCGGCGTGCTGCACGGCACGCTCGGTCGTATCTACGGTGCCCGCGGAGTATTCGCGGCGGGCTCGCTGCTGTTCGGGCTGTGGCACATCGCGTCGTCGCTGGGGTTGACCGCGAACAACACCGGTTTCAGCAGCTTTCTCGGCGGTGGACTGTTCGGTCAGGTCGTCGGCATTGTGGGGGCCGTGGTCGCGACGGCTGCAGCGGGTTTCGTGTTCACCTGGCTGCGGCGTCGAAGCGGAAGCCTGATTGCGCCGATCGCGCTGCATTGGTCGTTGAACGGAGTCGGCGCACTCGCTGCCGCACTGGTGTGGCAGGCGTCGACGGGCTGAACCACCCCCATCACCTCGTGATGGTGTGCCGAACGTTGCCGATACCGTCCAGGTCGAGTTCGAGTGTGTCGCCCTCGCGCAGCCAGTTGCCTGTTTCCATACCGCTGCCTCCGGGCAACGTTCCGGTGCCGAACAGTTCGCCGGGCAGCAATCGTTCGCTCTTCGACGCGTGAGCAAGCACCTCGCCCAGACTCCATTTCATGCCTGCGCTGCTGACGGTGGCAACCGTCTTGCCGTTGATGACAACCGAACCCGTCAATTGGTCGATGCGCGGGCGTATCTCGTCGGCGGTGACGGCTGTGGCGGACAGAGAGTTGGCGAAGTGTTTCGACTTCTGCGGCCAGAAGCCGCTGGCCATCTCTTAGCGCTGAACATCTCGCGCACTGAAGTCGTCGAGCAGTACGAACGCGCCGATCGCGGTGGCACGATACTGCCCGGGATGGAAGCGCCTGACGAGGCCTCTACTCGCATCGATGTTGTGCTTTTCGTACAGCAGGAAGTCGCAAAACGACAGCGGCTGGAACGGCAACAGTTGATCGGAGTCGTGAAGGTCGGCCGTCTCGCGCAACCACCGCTCGTCGAAGTTGTTGCCGCCCAACGGCCCCAGATCGGCATGTGGATGCCACTGGCCGTCGTCACCGAGGCGTTCGGCAGCAATACCGTCGTCCGTCCGCACACGTCGTAACTTCATTCTCTACGCCTTATCGAGGTAGAACTGCGGGTACGAACGAGGTGAAACTAGCTGTTCTTCTTCGCTTCTCGTGCAGCAGCTCTCGCGGCGACGTCTTCGGCGTCGACCTTGTTTGCTTCCTCGAGCGTCGGGGCGCTGCCGCCGAGCCGCGCAGGCACCCAGTAGGCGCCGGACTCGTGCTCGTAACCTTCCTGCAGCTTTGCGAGCATCTCCGTCATCGTCGAGTGCAACTTTGCCGTCAACTCGTTGGGCGGCCCGACCGGATCGATCGGAGCGCCGACGGCGATGCGAATCGGAGTCTTGGTGCGTCCGAGCCTCTTCGGGAAACCCTTGGTCCACACGCGCTGCGCGCCCCAGATGACGGTGGGGATGATCGGAACCCCGGCTTCGATAGCCATCCGAGCCGCACCGGACTTGAATTCCTTGATCTCGAAGCTCCGGCTGATCGTGGCCTCGGGATAGACACCGACGAGTTCGCCCTTGCTCAGATGCGTCACCGCCGCCTTGTACGACTCTGCTCCCGCTCCGCGGTCGACCGGGATGTGCTTGAGGGCCCGCATGATGGGGCCGGAGATCTTGTTGTCGAAGACTTCTTTCTTGGCCATGAAGCGGATGTACCGCTTGACCGAGCGCGGCGGAAGCCCTGCGTAGGTGAAGTCCAGGTAACCGGTGTGGTTGACGGCGATGACCGCACCACCGGTAGCAGGGATGTTCTCCTCGCCCTCGACCTCGAATTTCAGGCCCTCGAACGCGAAGACCACACGGGCAATGCCGATGACGGATCGGTAGACGGGTTCCACAGTCGGCTAGCGTAGTCGTATGGGCGGCTCGGGGAGAAGATGCGGCCAATCGGACCACTGGGAAGGTCAGCTGAACATGAGTTCGCTTCGCGGTATCGCGTACACCACCGTCGCACTGCTGGGGGCAGTCGCGACGCTCGCAGCCTGCGGAGGTGACGGCCAACAGGGCATCCCCACCGACACGCCCTCCGCACCGACGACCACGACCACGACGAACCCCGTCGCGACCACGGTTCCGACCAGCACCACCGTCGCCCCGCCGCCGGGACCTGATGTCGGCGAGGTGCCGGGGAGCCCGCAGGCAGCGTCGGCTCTGCGCGCATTCCTGGCGGACCTCGACTCCGGCGGCG
>NZ_JBAWFH010000192.1:0-11463 GCF_049591685.1 Rhodococcus sp. (in: high G+C Gram-positive bacteria)
TTCTGGTTGAGGATGGCGTCGATGCACACGGCGGTCTTGCCCGTCTTGCGGTCGCCGATGATGAGCTGACGCTGTCCGCGACCGATGGGGGTCATCGCGTCGATGGCCTTGATGCCGGTCTGCAGCGGCTCTTCGACCGGCTGACGCTCGAGCACCGAAGCAGCCTGGAGCTCGAGTGCGCGGTTCTCGGTCGACTCGATGTCGCCGAGGCCGTCGATGGGCTGGCCGAGGGGGTTGACGACGCGACCGAGGTAGCCGTCGCCCACCGGTACCGACAGAACGTCGCCGGTGCGCTTGACTTCCTGGCCTTCTTCGATGTGCTCGTAGTCGCCGAGGATGACGGCACCGATTTCGGTGGCGTCGAGGTTGAGTGCAACACCGAGAACGCCGCCGGGGAATTCGAGCAGCTCGTTGGACATTGCCGACGGGAGACCGGACACGTGTGCGATTCCGTCAGACGTGTCGGTAACCGTGCCGACCTCCTCGCGGGAGGACTCCGGTGAGTAGCTCGCGGTGAAGTTCTCGATCGCGCTACGGATCTCGTCGGAGGAGATCGTCAGCTCCGCCATATTAATTCCTGCTCTTCCTTCAATGATCGCGGTATTAGAGGCTCCGACAATTCGGAGCGCTTCTCATGGAGACTGTGGTGCCCGAACTCGGACTACTTGAGCGTCTTTCGCAATGCAGCGAGGCGGCCTGCCCCACTACCGTCGATGACCTCGTCGCCTATCCGGACCACGAGTCCGCTGAGCAGTTCGGTATCGATCTCGACGTGCACGGTGACGGGCTTGCCGTAGGTCCGCGTCAACGTCGCGGTCAGCTTCTCGAGCTGACTGTCGCTGAGTGGCGCCGCGCTACGCACGTGCGCCACGGCTCGATCGCGGATTTGAGCCGCCAAGCCTGCCAGCTCGTCCAGCGCATCGGCGGGAGCCGCCTTGCGCAGACGGCTGACCGCCTGGATCGCCAGAGCCTCGGTGACCGCGGTGACCTTGCCGTAGAGCAAGCGACCGAGCAGCTCACGCTTCGCCTGAACGGGCTTGCCGAGATCCGACAACGCCTGTTCGAGCTGAGGGTTGGCTGCAACGATCCGACCGAGACGAAACAGCTCGTCCTCGACGGTGTCGAGCTGATTCTGATCGGATGCGGCGCGAAGCAGTGCTTCGCGACCGAGCACGATCAGGGAGTTCAGCAGATCCGACGCCTTCGACCAGCTCTCGGAAACAGCGGTCTTCAGGATTCGTGCGGTGACCTCGGAGACCTGCCCGGCGAACACCTGCTCGACGAGCGCGCTGCGACGTTCGGCGGACACCGACGCGTCGGCCAGCGCGGTACGCAACGTGCGCTGCCCGTCGAGGGTCTCCACGACTGCGAAGAGCTCGGCACCGGTCTGCGCGGCAGCAGCAGTTGAATCTGCTGCCGACGCGGACCCCAGTGCATCGTTCGCAACCGAACGCGTGCGGGCCAGAGCCTCGCGACTCGTTGCGTACATGCTTATCTCACTTTCCCGCTGCAGAATCAGCGGTGACGGAGTCGAGTTCGCTCAGGAAGCGATCGATGGAACCGGCTCGCTTCGCCTCGTCGGACAACTGTTCTCCGATGACCTTCTCGGCGAGTTCGACTGCAGTGCGTCCGAGGTCGCCGCGGAGTTCCGTGACAATCTGCTGACGCTGAGCAACGAGCTGGTTGTGACCTGCGGCCACGATCCGGTCGCTTTCTTCCTGCGCCTTCGTCTTCATTTCGGCGAGGATTGCCTGACCCTGAGTGCGCGCTTCCTCACGGATCTGCGCGGCCTCCGAGCGGGCGTCGGCGAGCTGCTTCTGGTACTGCTCGAGAGCAGCCTTGGCTTCTGCCTGAGCCTCTTCGGCCCTCTTGATGCCGCCTTCGATCAGTTCGCTTCGTTGCGCCATGACTTCTTGGAACTTCGGAAGGATGTACTTCCAGAAGACGAAGCCGATGACAGCGATGCAGACCGCAGACCAAACGATGTCGTATGTCGCGGGGAGAAGAGGATTGACGTCCTCGCCCTCCGCCGCGGCCAAGAACGCGATGTCGGTTGCCATGTGGGATTAACCGAACAGGAAGCCGGCGACGATACCGATCAGCGCGAGCGCTTCGGTGAACGCGATGCCGAGGAACATGTTGGTACGGATGGTGCCCTGGAGCTCCGGCTGACGCGCGATGCCCTCGATGGCCTTGCCGACCACGATGCCTACACCGATGCCAGGTCCGATGGCTGCGAGACCGTAACCGATTGCGCCGTAGCCCGTGCCGGTCACCGTGCTGGTCGTTTCCTGTGCCAGGTACGCGAGGCTCATTTGTTTTCCGTTCCCTTTCTGTTGCCCATCACCGGTCGGTGCGTGGGTCAGGTAGATCTTTCGGTCGTGCGGTCTAGTGAGAGTCGGCGCTGCGCTCTAGTGCGAATCTGCGTGCAGGGCGAGGTCGATGTACACCGCGGTGAGCAGTGCGAACACGTATGCCTGCAGGCCGATAACGAGCATCTCGAACAAGGTGAATCCGAAGCCCGCTGCAAGGGAGAACAAGCCGAAAATCTTCATTCCCGCCGCGGCCTGGAAGAAGAAGAACTGGGTCGCGCTGAAGAACAGCACAAGCATGAGGTGACCGGCCAGCATGTTCGCCATGAGACGAACGGTGAGCGTGAACGGCCGGAGGATGAACGTCGAGATGAACTCGATCGGAATCAGGATGATGTGCAGTGCCCACGGAACGTCCGGGACGACGACGCTGCTCTTGACGTACTTGAAGAATCCGTACTTCTTGATTCCCACGTAGTTGAACGTGACGTACGCGATCAGCGCCAGCACGATCGGCATACCGATTCGTGCGTTCGGCGAGATGTTGAGGAAAGGAATGATTCCCGAGAGATTCATGAACAGCACGGCGAAGAAGATCGTCATGATGATCGGCAGGAACCGCTTGCCCTGCTCCTTGCCGAGGATCTCGTCCGCGATCTGGATCTTGACGAAGTCGAGCATGTACTCGACGCAGTTCTGCAGACCGCGCGGGACGACCTTCGGACTCCGCATCGCGACCGCGAACAGCACGACCAAGACGACGGTCATGAGAATGCGAATCAGCATCAGCCGGTCGAGTTCGAAGGGAGTGCCTTCGAACAACACAGCGGGAGGAAAGAAGTCGGATAGTGACGGCGGAGTAAACTCCGCAGCCAGGTTGGTGACGCTCAGCGGTCTCTCCCGTGTTCGGGCCGCAGACGACGAAGACTGCGGTTCGATCGGACATTGACGATCTGTCAAGTCGACGAAATCGGCTCGAGGTCGTCAGCAGCTGAGGCCTGGTCTTCGTCGGCCAGCGTCTGTCGGGTGTCGGCGACTCACGTCGACTCGGTAATTCTTGGTCGCGTCTGTAGTGAAACTCACGCGACTTCCGGTTACCTGCAAGGGCGTTTGTGCTGCGTTTTGTCCTGTTCGCGGCAGTCCTGCCCTCACTTGGTCGGAACTTTATCAACACAACTACGACGATGTGTAGGTGGGGCCACTACTTGACCGATTACGACAAGGCGTCGTACTACGTTTCGTCATTGCTGTTGTTCGACGGGGTGTCGTCGACGTACGGAGCTTTCGTTCGCACCACACCGTAGACCTCTGCACCCAGAACGAGAACGAGTGCGGACACCACAACCAGAGCCAACGATTTCTTGCTGTAGAAGTCCATGTCCTTGAGCAGTGCAAGGACCACCACGGCCAGAAGCATCTTGACGATCCACCCACCGAGCAGCACCGCACCCGCCATCGTCGGCGGAAATTTGGACGTCAGGGAGATCGAGAGGGCCGTAGTGAGAATGAACCCGCCGCCCAGCGCCGCACCGATCAACGCACCCCACAGACCAGGAAGGCCTGCGATCAGCCACGCGACGGCACCTCCGAGCACGGTCAGGGCCACCAAACCGATCACGCCGTAACGAACGGCGGCGCGCATCGAGTCGGACTGGTCGGGTACGGGCGCAGGAGAGAAGCTCACAGCCGCACAGACTACCCAGCAACGACGCTCGTCACCGTCGACGGCCTCGCCGCCCGATGCCCGCTCCGCCTCGGCGCTGCCGGGCCATGTCCCATCTCATCGTCGGAACAGCCGTCACCACCAGTGCGAACACGAGCCCGGCCGCAACGAGCAACACGACGATCCGCCGATCGAGCAACGACGAACCGACGGCGCCGAACGCAAGCACACCGACCCACAGATAGATGACGAGAACAACCCGGCGGTGCGAGTGACCGATCTGCAGCAGCCGGTGGTGCAGGTGCATCTTGTCCGGGCTGAACGGACTTCGTCCTGCCCGCGTACGCCTGATGACCGCGAGCAACAGATCCAGAATAGGGATGAACATGACCGCACCGACCAGCAGCAGCGGTGACAGCAGACCGAGCAGGTCACGCGGTCCGTACGCCGTCAACGGAATGCGGCCGGACGCACTGGTCGCGATGGTCGCCAACATCAGCCCGATGAGCATCGATCCCGAATCACCCATGAAGATCCGAGCCGGCTGAAAGTTGTGCGGGAGGAAACCCAGGCATGCGCCGGCGAGCGCCGCCGCGATCACAGCGGGCGGGTAGACGCCGACATCGCCGCCCTGCTCGTGCAGCAGGCCCACCGAAAACACGCAGATGGCCATCGACGCGATGAAGCCGAGCCCGGCGGCCAGACCGTCGAGGCCGTCGACGAAGTTCATGGCGTTGACCATGACCACCGTAATCAGGACCGTCACCAGGCCCGCTTGGAGTTGGTCCAATACCAGCGTGGTTCCGCCGGCAACGAACGGGACGTAGATGAGATACCAACTCACGCCCATGACCACGAGCACACCCGCCGCTGTGACCTGCCCGACGAACTTGGTCAGGGCGTCGAGACCCCAGCGATCGTCGATGATCCCCACTACCACGATGACGAATCCGGCGATCAGGGCGGCCGGGATGTCCTGGTATCCGTAGCGCGAGTCGAAACCGCGGGTGAGCGCAGGCAACTGCGACGCGAACAGCAGGGCCACGAGCATTCCGGCGAACATGCCGGTGCCGCCGAGACGGGGCGTCGGCGTCACGTGCACGTCTCGTTCACGTGGTGCGGCGACAGCCCCGAATTTGATGGCCAGCACGCGGACGCCACCCGTTGCCAGGAACGTCACGACCGCGGCGGTCAGGAAGACCAGGAGGAGTTCCCTGATCGGTACTCCCGCACCCTGGCCGGTTTGCGCGAGGACCTGGGCGGTCATCGAGGCGGAGCCGAGCCATCACGCGGAGGCGGAGCCGAGCCATCACGCGGCCGGGGGTACGCCGGCTTGCGGGAAACGAGGGATGTGACCTCGTCCCGCACGGACGCGAGTTCGCGGTCACCGGCCGTCGTACCGGCGTCGGCACGAACTGCGCGCGCAACCAGTGTGCCGACTGCAGACATGTCGTCGAGGTCGAAGCCCTGGGTGGTGACCGCGGCCGAACCCACGCGAATTCCGGACGCCACGGCGGGGGGCGCTGGATCGAAAGGAATGGCGTTCTTGTTGAGTGTGATGCCCGCGGCGGAGCACCGCGCTTCGGCCGTTCGGCCGTCGACGCCGAGGTGCTGCAGGTCGAACAAGGCGAGATGCGTATCGGTGCCTCCGGACACCGGACGCATGTCGGCGCCTGCGAGCGAAGCCGACAACGCCTGCGCATTGGAGACGACCTGGGCGGCATAGCGGCGATAGGACTCGGTAGACGCCTCACGGAATGCGACGGCCTTGCCTGCGACCGCATGCATCAGCGGCCCGCCCTGACTGAACGGAAACACCGCCTTGTCGACTGCACGCGCATGCTCGGCCTTGCACATCAGCATGCCGCCGCGGGGCCCACGCAAGACCTTGTGAGTGGTGGCGGACACCACGTCGGCGTACGGAACGGGGGACGGAATAGCTTGTCCGGCAACAAGTCCGATGAAATGAGCCGCGTCGACCCATAGAATGGCGCCGACCTCGTCGGCGATGGAACGGAAGGCGGCGAAGTCGATCTCGCGGGAATACGCCGTGGCGCCCGCGACAATGATTCGGGGCCGATGAACCAGGGCGAGCTCGCGGACCTCGTCGTAATCGATCAGTTCGTTCTCGCGGCGCACGTGATAGGGCACCGCGGTGAACCACTTGCCGGAGAAGCTGACCTTGGACCCGTGCGTGAGATGACCACCGTGCGGCAAACTCATCGCCAGCACCGCGTCGCCGGGTTGCGCGAACGCCGCGTAGACGGCCAGGTTCGCATTGGCACCGGAATGGGGCTGAACGTTGACGTGGTCTGCGCCGAACAACGCCTTGGCGCGTTCGACAGCCAGGTTCTCGGCATGGTCGACGACCTCGCAGCCGCCGTAGTAGCGGGCGCCCGGGTACCCCTCGGCGTACTTGTTGGTGAGGACGCTGCCCTGTGCCGCTAGAACGGCAGGGGAGGTGAAATTCTCACTCGCGATGAGTTGCAGTCCGCCGCGCTGACGGTCGAGCTCACCCGACAGGACGCCGGCGATCTCCGGATCGACAACCTCGAGCTCGGTAAAATCCGGACCGTAGAACCGTGATTCGTTCACTGCGACGCACCTCCCGGGACAAGACTCTCCGCCGTCACTCCCAGTACCTCGGCGACGGCCTCGGTCGGGACCGCTCCGGCGCGAAGAATCTTGGGCTGATCGGCTGTGAGATCGACGATGGTCGACGCCTTCGCGTGCTCCGCGGGACCGCCGTCGAGGTAGACGGCCGCCGAACCGCCGAGTTGATCGCGAGCCTCTGCGACCGTGGTGGCGGGTGGGCGACCCGAGATGTTGGCACTGGACACGGCAAGCGGCCCCACCTCGCGGAGAAGCTCCAGAGCGACGGGGTGCAGAGGCATCCGCAGCATGACGGTGCCCTGGGCGTCGCCGAGGTCCCACGCCAATGACGGTGCCTGCTGAACCACGACGCTCAGAGCACCCGGCCAGAAGGCCCGGACGAGGTCGCGTGTGCGGGGTCGAACGCTGCCGACCAGCCCGTCGATGGTGTTCCACGATCCGACCAGAACGGGCACCGGCATATCCCTGCCCCGGCCTTTCGCACGCAGGAGATCGGTGACCGCGCTGCCGTCGAACGCGTCGGCAGCAAGGCCGTACAGCGTGTCCGTCGGCATGACGACGAGTCGACCCGATTTGAGTGCGCCCCGGGCTGCGGACAATCCGGCTGCTCGGGAATCGGCCTGCTGGCAGTCGTAGACGGTACTCACCCCTTCATCTTGTCACTCGCAGCACGAGGCACCGCGGAAGGCTCTGCCCGTGCGTCGTACTGCGAGCGTCAGCTGTCCGAGGAGGCGGCGCGGGTGGCCACGACGAAGCGGGGACGGCCCGACAAGTCGGGGTGCGGGGTCACATCGGTGAAGACCCGCCGGCCCTCGAAGAGCGCTACGACTCGGTCGCCGTGCGAATCGTCGTGCTCGACGCCCACTCCCCCACCGACGCGCAGCCACCGTGCAATGTTGGGAATCATCGGCTCGATGACCGACAGTCCGTCGACACCGCCGAACAGAGCCAGGTGAGGATCGTGATCGATGACTTCGGGGTCGAGCTGCGCGCCCTCGGGAACGTACGGCGGATTCGCGACGATCACGTTCACCCGGCCGTCGAGCTCAGGCAGCACCGACCGGTCGGTGACGTCGCCGTGATGCAGCACGATCGGAGTGTCACCGTTTTCGGCACGTAGCTCGGCGTTGCGCCGCGCCCACGCCAGAGCGGACGGATCGAGTTCCACGGCATGCACCTCCGCATCGGGACGTGCGTTGGCCAACGCCAGGGCCAGCGCCCCCGAGCCGGTACAGAGATCGAGAACGACAGGCGGTCGGTGGTCGACGCCCTCGAGGAAGGCGAGAGCCCACCCCAACAGCAATTCCGTCTCCGGACGGGGAACGAAGACGCCCGGCCCGACCTCGACGTCGATGTTGCCCAGCGCCGTCGTTCCGGTGATGTACTGCAGCGGAATTCGCTTTGCACGTTGCTCGACGGTTTTGTTGTAGGCGTCGATGACCTCGGGCTCGACGAGAGGAACGAGGCCGAGCCGCCCGCGTTCGACGCCGACGAGATGCGAGGCCAGCAGTTCCGCATCGACTCGGGCGCTGGGTACGCCCGCCGCCTCGAGCGTCGCGGTTGCTTCGAGGATGGCCAGGCGCAGCGGTTTGCGAGTCACGCGTACAGCGTGCCATGCCGCTACGACGCGAAAAACGCCGCTACTCGGCTTGCATCCGCGCTTCGCGGTCTGCCTTTCCGAGTGCATCGAGCAGAGCGTCGAGCTCACCATCGAGAACGGCATCGAGGTTGTGCGACTTGAATCCGATGCGGTGGTCGGTGATGCGGTTCTCGGGGAAGTTGTAGGTACGGATTCGCTCCGACCGGTCGACGGTGCGCACCTGGCTGGCTCGGCCTGCGGCTGCTTCCTCGTCGGCTGCTTCCTCGGCCGCCGCTTGAAGCCTCGCAGCCAGGACCTGCATGGCCCGCGCCTTGTTCTGCAACTGGGAGCGCTCGTTCTGACACGTCACGACGATGCCCGTGGGCAGGTGCGTGATGCGTACGGCGGAGTCCGTCGTGTTGACGCCCTGGCCGCCCTTGCCCGACGACCGGTACACGTCGATACGCAAATCCGTCTCGTCGATCTGTACTTCCTCGACCTCGTCCGGTTCCGGGTAGACCAGAATGCCGGCCGCGGAGGTGTGCACGCGTCCCTGCGATTCGGTGACGGGAACGCGCTGCACGCGGTGAACACCGCCTTCGAACTTCAGGCGGGCCCACACGCTGTTCAACGGATCGCCCTTGGCCTTGATGGACAGCGTCGCATCCTTGTAGCCGCCCAGATCGGAGACGTTTGCGTCGAGAATTTCCACTCGCCAGCCGCGGCGCTCGGCGTACCGGACGTACATGCGCGCGAGGTCGGCCGCGAACAGCGCCGACTCCTCGCCGCCCTCACCGGATTTGACCTCCATGACGATGTCGTCGCCGTCGTGCGGGTCACGCGGTGCGAGGAGATCCGCGAGCGTCTGCTCGAGCGTCTCCACGGTCTGTTCGAGCTCGGGGATCTCTGCAGCGAACGACGCATCGTCGGCAGCGAGTTCACGCGCCGCGGCGAGATCGTCCTGAGCGGAAGTCAACTTGCCGTGCACCGACATGACGGGAGCCAGCTCGGCGAAACGCTTTCCGGCGCGACGCGCAGCCGTTGGGTCGTTGTGCAGGGCCGGATCGGCAAGCTGCTGCTCGAGCCCGGAGTGCTCCGCCAGAATGTCGTCGATGGCCGAAGGCTTGGTCGTCCTCGCCATTGTTGTGCTCCGCTCGCTACAGGAATTACTGCTCTTACACGAAAAAAGCCTTACGCCCGCCCTGTAGACATCACAGGACGGGCGTAAGGCGAGACAGCTAGCTGTCGGCTTCGGCCTTCTTGCCGGCGCGCTTGCCGTAGCGAGCCTCGAAGCGTGCGACGCGACCACCGGTGTCGAGAATCTTCTGCTTGCCCGTGTAGAACGGGTGGCACTGCGAGCAGACCTCGACGTTGATGCGCTCTTTGTCGGTGGTGCTGTGGGTCTCGAAAGTATTGCCGCAACCGCACACAACCGTGGTGAGCGTGTAGTTGGGGTGAATTCCTGCCTTCATGGTGTCCCTTTCAGATGGTCGCCGGGTCGCCCTCGCCGATCGAGGACGTGAACCGGAACCGGACTCGGCCGTTCAGTATGCCAGAGAGAGCATCCGACCTGGTAATCCTCTCTCGCCGACAGGTGGTGTAACGCCACCACCTGTCGGGTTGTTCCCGTCAGTCGTCGATTCCGCCGGGAGCGGTCTTCGACACCTGCATCAGGAATTCGAGGTTGTTCTTGCTCTTCTTCAGTCGATCGATAAGCAGGTCGATCGCCTGGTGCGAATCGAGTCCCGACAACACTCGACGAAGCTTGTGCAGCACCGCGGCCTCGTCCGGGTTGAGCAGAAGCTCATCCTTACGTGTACCGGACGGATTGACGTCGACCGCTGGGAACACCCGACGTTCGGCGATCTTTCGGTCGAGCTTGAGCTCGGCGTTACCCGTTCCCTTGAACTCCTCGAAGATCACCGTGTCACCCGTGGATCCGGTCTCGACCATCGCCGTGGCGATGATGGTGAGCGAACCACCGTTCTCGATGTTGCGCGCGGCACCGAGGAATCGCTTCGGCGGGTACAGCGCAGTGGAGTCGACGCCACCGGACAGGATTCGACCCGACGCCGGCGAGCTGTTGTTGTACGCGCGACCGAGCCTGGTGATCGAGTCCAGCAACACCACGACGTCCTGACCTGCCTCCACCAGACGCTTTGCGCGCTCGATGGCAAGCTCGGCGACCGACGTGTGGTCGCCCGGCGGACGGTCGAACGTGGAGGCGATGACCTCACCGTTGACCGAACGCTGCATGTCGGTGACCTCCTCGGGACGTTCGTCCACGAGAACCACCATGAGGTAACACTCGGGGTTGTTGACCGAGATCGCGTTGGCGATGGCCTGCAGAACGCTGGTCTTACCTGCCTTCGGCGGGCTGACGATCAGCGCACGCTGCCCCTTACCGATCGGCATCACCAAGTCGATGATGCGCGTGGTCAAGATGTTCGGCGTGGTCTCGAGGCGCAGTCGCTGGTTCGGGTACAGCGGCGTGAGCTTGCCGAACTCCGGACGCTTGCGTGCTGCCTCGACATCGCCACCGTTGACGGTGTCCAGGCGTACCAGCGGATTGAACTTCTGCCGCTGACTCGACTGCTCACCCTCACGAGCGACACGCACGGCACCGGTGATCGCGTCACCGCGACGCAGGCCGTTCTTGCGCACGAGGTTCATCGAGACGTACACGTCATTGGGACCCGCGAGGTAACCGGAGGTGCGAACGAACGCGTAGTTGTCCAGCACGTCGAGAATGCCGGCTACCGGCTGCAGGACGTCGTCGTCACGGATCTCGGGCTCGCGCTCGTTGTTGCCTGCGGCGCCGCCCTCGCCGCGATCGCGTCCACGACGACGCTCACGGAACCGACGACCCCGACGTCCGCGGCCGTCGCCGTCGTCCTCGGCGTTGTTGTTGTTGTTGTCGCGAGGACCGTTGTTGCCACGGTCCTCGCGGCTGCGATCGTCCCGGCTGCGGTCTTCACCGCGGTTGCGATCTTCACCGCGGTTGCGGTCTTCACCGCGGTTGCGGTCTTCACCGCGGTTGTCGTTCTGGTTTTGATTGCGGTTGCGGTTGCGTCCCTCACCGCGGTTGCGGTCACGACCACCGTCGTTGCGTCCGCTGTCGCCGTCGTTGCTCTCGTCGGCGCTCCGGTTGTCCCGGTTGTCGCGATCGCCGCGGTCTCCCCGAGCGCGACGGGAGCGCTCGTTGGAGGACTCGTCGGAATCATTAGACCTGGTGTCGTTGTCGCCGGTCGTCGGCGCGTCCACGGCGGGTGCAGCGTCAGCATTCGGTGCATTGT
>NZ_JBAWFH010000193.1:0-9279 GCF_049591685.1 Rhodococcus sp. (in: high G+C Gram-positive bacteria)
TCGCGTTCCGAAACACGATGCGCCGACCGATCGTCACTCCGATCCTCATCGGACTGGCAGCGGGCGGTGTCTTCGTCGCCGGCGCTCTTGTCGTTCGCCAGATCCCCCCGTTGGCCGACTTTACCGAGAATGTGCTGGCGCATGCACGGTTCGGTCCGCTCGCGCTCATCGTTTTCATCACCCTCATCAACGGTGTCGCGGAGGAAGTTTTTTTCCGTGGCGCTCTGTTCGCGGCGATCGGCCGCAACCGGCCCGTTCTGGTCTCCACGCTCGTCTACACGGTCGTGACTCTCGCGAGCGGAAATCCGATGCTGGCCTTCGCGGCCATCACCCTGGGATTCGTCCTCGGTTTGCAGCGGCGCGCGTCCGGCGGCATTTTGGCTCCGATTCTGACGCACGTCATCTGGTCGACGGTCATGGTTTTGGTCCTGCCACCGCTGTTCGTCTGATCGGCTGCCACCTGCGGAACGCCGCGAGAAAACAAACCCGTTCCCTTCTCTCGGGATTTGTAAGCTGTCCGGTGGGCCGAAACACACCCGTCTGAGCTACATTGCGCAGGTGAGCGAAAACCTCGATCGGATAGACCGGTTGATCATCGACGAACTCGTTGCGGACGGTCGAGCAACCCTGGCCACACTCGCCGAGAAGGCCAGTCTGTCGGTCTCGGCAGTGCAGTCTCGGGTGCGCCGCTTGGAGGCGAGGCGTGTCATTCGCGGGTACACAGCGCAAGTCGACTCCGAAGCTCTGGGGCGTCCTCTATCGGCGTTCGTGGCGATCACGCCCATCGACCCGGCTCAGCCGGACGATGCACCGGCAAGGCTGCGACACATCGATGCGATCGAGTCGTGTCACTCCGTCGCCGGCGAAGAGAGCTACATTCTTCTGGTGCGCGTCGAATCCCCCCGGAGCCTGGAGCAGCTGTTGCAGGAGATCCGTGTCACCGCCAACGTGAGGACTCGCAGCACCATCATCCTGCAGACCTTCTACGACCGATGAACCGAACGGGGGTCCGCAGAGTCCTCTCCGCCGTCCTGTCGTACGGCGTGGTGGGTCTCGTCCTGTGGCTCCTGTATCGCACAGTCGGTCACTCCGGCACGCTGTCCCAGGCAATCGGCTCCATCTCGATCGCGCAGGTTCTGGTGGTGTCGGCTCTCGGTCTGATCTACCTGGCATCGATGTTTCGCCCCATGACGTACACGCTCCCGGGGCTGACCACCCGGCAGGCCGGGGTGGCGCGGACAGCGTCACTCGCACTCGCCAACACGGTTCCGGAGGGTGGGACGGTCGCGACGGGTCTGACGTTCGCAATGTATCGCTCCTGGGGGTTCGGCTCGGCCGACAGCACGACGTCGATCATCGCGATCGGCATCTGGACCAACCTCTCGCGCTACACCTTGATGGCGGTTGCCCTCGTTCTGCTCATGCTTTTCGGCTCGGTGAGCGGGTCGGCGGTATGGGTCGCAGCCGGTGCGTGTGCGGTGGTCACCGTGATCTGCGTTCTCATCGCACTGGCGATCACCAGCGAGCGATTCGCGCGGGCCGCAGGCACAATGCTGACTGCAGGACGCACGCGTCTTGCGCGGTCGTTCTCGAAAATCGAACCGCAGGACATGGGAGAGGCCGTCGCCGACTTCCGCATTCGACTACTGGGCCGCGTCAGAACGTGCTGGCGGGCACTCACCGTCACGATGGTGTTGTCCCAGTTGCTCGGTGCGCTGGTGCTCGGTGTGTCCATCCGGATGGCGGGGCTGGGGCGCGACGAAGTCGGGTGGCTACTGATCGTCGTCGCGTTCGGGGCGATGTGGCTGGCTGCGTTCGTTGCCCCCACTCCGGGCGGACTCGGTGTCGCCGAGGCGGCCCTCGTCGCCGTGCTCGGCACCGGACTCACCGGCGACGCCCAGGCCGAACTCGTTGCGGCGGTGCTGTTGTTCCGGTTCGCGACGTGGTTGCTTCCGGTGCCTCTCGGTCTGATCGCCTATCTGTATTGGCGAACGACTCGGAACTGGCGCGTGGCGACGCGAATGTCCGGTCAGTCACCGAGTGATCGCCACACGCGGTCCGAGGAGAGCGGCAGGTGGTAGAGACGACTGCCCACTGCGTCCTTGATCGCGTTTGCCAATGCAGGGGCAACCGGATTGTACGGAGATTCGCTCATCGACTTGGCTCCGAACGGTCCCAGGGTGTCGTAGGTATCGGCGAAGTACACCTCGGTCGGCGGGATGTCTGAGAACTGCGGCACGTGGTAGCTGCGAATGGAATCGGTGATCACCGTGCCGGCGCCGTCGGTCTTCATCTCTTCGTACAGGGCGGAGCCGATGCCCTGAGCGACGCCTCCTTCTATTTGCCCTCGGCACTGCGCCGGGTTGATCACCGTACCCGCGTCGGACGCGTGAACGGACTGCAGGATCTCGACCGTTCCGGTGCGCTCGTCGACCGCAACTCTGAAAGCCTGTACGTCGAAGGCCAAGGATCGGGGGAGTCCTCCGCTGCGGCCCGACCCTGCTATCGGCCCACCCGACACGAAGACGATCTCGGGCCACGAGAGATGGCGGTCACCACACGTGACGCCCTGCGGCCCCAACACGCAGGAGGTGGCGCGGCACCCGGATACCGTCGCCGCGATGTCACGAATACGTTCGGCGAGCGTGCGCGACGCCGCATGGACGGCCTTGCCTGCCACGACGGTGCCCGCAGATCCGAACGCCCCTGTGTCGTAACTCGTCGCATCGGTGTCCGACTGGCGTATCAGGATGCGGTCCGGTGACGTTCCGAGCTCGGCGGCAGCGATCTGAGCGTGCACCGTCGTCGTGCCGTTTCCGAATTCCGCTGTACCGACGCCGATCTCGTACCGGCCGTCGCCCAGCAGGGTGACCGTGGCTTCGGCTACGTGGCCGCGCGGCGGAATGGTGGCGATCATTGCAACGGCCATACCCTCGCCCACCTTCCACCCCGGGGGAGCGTCGACGCCGTTACCCGCGCGGAGCGCGTCCTGGGTCAGGTCGAGGCACTGATCGAGGCCGTAGCTGCCGTATACGAGGTCGTCCGCCTCTCGGTGGGCCGCGACCAACGGATCTCCCGGCACGACGACGTTGCGCCTACGGAAATCGAACGGATCGATACCGAGTTCGCGCGCGAGATCGTCGAGCGCGGATTCGACGGCGAACATGACCTGACCGAGACCGTAGCCGCGGAACGCCCCCGACGGAATGTTGTTGGTGTACACCGCTTTCGCGTCGACACGCTTGTTCGCGCATCGGTAAACGGCAACCGATTCCCCGCACCCGTGGAACATGACGCCGGGGCTGTGGTTGCCGTATGCGCCCGCATCGGTGACGACGTCGACGGCCAGTGCCGTCAGGGTGCCGTCGGCGTCGGCAGCTGCCGTGACGTCCACCTGGAAGGGATGTCGACACGGTGAGACCGTGAACTCGTCCGTGCGAGTGAATTCGAACTGCACCGGCGAACCGGTACGCAACACCGCGAGAGCGACGATGTCCTCGGTCAGCATCTCTTGCTTACCGCCGAAGCCGCCTCCGACGCGGGCGGTGAACACGCGCACCTGTTCGCGGGGCAGTCCGAAAATCTCGCAGATCTCGTCGCGCACGAGGAACGGAACCTGTGTGCTGGTGCGCAGCGTCAGCCGACCGGTTTCGTCGACCCAGCCGATGGTCGCGTGTGTCTCGAGATGCACGTGCTGAACCCGCTGCGTTCGCCACCGGCCGGTGACGACGGCGCCGGCTGCGGCCACTGCGGCGTCGACGTCACCGGTGGCGCCGTGCAACTCGGCGACCAGATTGCGCGACGGGTCCGCGATGCGAGACTCGGGGCCCTTGTCGCCGTGGACAAGCGGGGCGCCCGGGGCCGACGCGCTCTCCGGGTCGAACACCGCGGGCAGTACCTCGTATTCGACGGTTACTGCGCGAGCGCCTGCTTCGGCGTCGGCGAGCGTGTCACCGATCACGACGGCGACTCGTTGACCCGTGAAACGCATGACGGTGTCCAGAACGCGGGTGTCGTCGGGATCGTCGGCGCGGTTGTCGTGCCTGGCTGTCGAGAACACCCGGTCCGGACTGTCCGCAGATGTCAGTACCAGCCGCACACCCGGGACAGCCTCAGCGGCAGTGACATCGATGGACACGACGCGAGCGTGTGCATGCGGACTTCGGACCACCGCTGCGTGCAGCAGGCCCGCCGGGGCAACGTCGAGTGTGTACGGCTCGGTGCCGGTGACGATGGCATCCGCGGCGGGCGCCGACACGGAACGGCCGGGACAGGACTGCTGCGAGGCCTTCTCGACGTTGACCACTCCGTGCAACGCGTCGTCGATCGATCGGTAGCCTGTGCATCGGCACAGGTTGCCCTTCATTTTTCGCGGGAGATCGGTCAAATCCTCGTCCGTGAAGGTCGACGCCGTCACGACCATCCCGGCAGTGCAGAAACCGCACTGAAATCCGCCTGCTTCGACGAATCGTCGTTGAACCGGATGCAGGTCCGCCCGGGTACCCAAACCCGACGCCGTGACGACTTCGCGGCCCGCCGCTCGATACGCCGGATAGATGCACGAATGGACGGCTCGGCCGTCGACGAGCACCGAGCATGCACCGCAGTCCCCGGCGTCGCAACCCTTCTTGACCTCGAAGTGGGCGTGGTCGCGCAGCATGGTGCGCAGGCACTGACCGGGTCGCGGCGAACACTCGGTGGGTGTGCCGTTGATGTCGACTCTCACGTCAACTCCTCGAGTACCTCGTGAGCCGATTGCGCACTGATGTGTCGCCGCCAATCGGGGGCGCCGTGTGGATCGTCGTACCACGCGGTCGCGGGCACTGCCGCGTCGATCGCAGCAGTTAGTTCGGCCGCGCTCGGCGGCTGTGGGAACCGCAGAACGAACGGCCGCACGGTGGACGCGGTGATCGACAGAACGAACTGGCCGTCGGTGTCCACACGCCCGATGACGATCGACGCCGACCTACCCTCCGGAGACAACGCCACCTTGCGAAACGCGGTGCGCGCATGCAATGCTCGGATGGGCAGGTGGATGCTACGAAGCACATCTCCTCGGCTCAGAGCGTTGCGCCCAGGCCCGATGACGACGTCTTCGACGGCGACCGTGCGGTCGGTACCGTCGGAACCCCAGACGAGCGCGCGGCCGTCGAGTGCAGTGGTCAGCGAAATCATCGCTCCGGCAGGGAGAGCCAAGGCGATGTTGCCTCCCACCGTGGCGACGTGCCAGATCTTGAACGACGCCAACAGCGCCGCCGCGCAGCGGTGGAACAGCTCGGTGGCGGGCCACTCGGCGAACCGTGTCGCGGCCAACTGGTCGATCGTGCACGTGGCTGCGATGTCCACACCGTTCTCTACCGCCGCAAGCGGTTCCCAGCCGAAGGCCGTGATGTCGACCAGTCGCCTCAGATGGTCCTGTTTCTCCGACAGCAACCAGGTCCCGCCTGCTATCACCGCCGTGTCGTCCGCGCCCGACGGCAGTTCGGAGCGTCTTGTCGGCATCGTCACGTTCTCGATGGTTCCGAGGTCCATGTTCACCCGCTTTCGCTTCCCGAACTCTAGTGAACATCTGTTACGCACGCGGGTGAGCGGCGCGATACGGCGGAAACCTCGCCGAAACAACGCAGTCCGGGCACTCACTAGAATCGCCGGTATGGCTTTCACCGGTATCCCGTTCGCCGCGCTCGACTTCTACGAGGATCTGGAGGCCGACAACAGCAAGATCTGGTGGAACGCGCACAAAGATGTCTACGACAAGTCCGTCAAAGAGCCGATGACCCAGTTGCTCGCCGAACTGGAGGGGGAGTTCGGCGCAGCCAAACTCTTCCGGCCCTATCGCGACGTCCGATTCTCGAAGGACAAGACACCCTACAAGGCGCATCAGGGTGCCTTCGTCGCGCGCGGCCCGAGCTTGGGCTTCTACGTGCAGATAGACCCGGCCGGGTTGTTCGTCGCAGGTGGGTTCTACGGCGCCACCGCGGAGTCGATTGCTCGATTCCGTGAGGCGGTCGACACGGACGTGCGCGGCCGCGAACTCGAGGGCATCGTCAGGGCTATGACCGCGGCGGGTTTCGAGGTCGGCGGTGATCGGCTGAAGACCAAGCCTCGCGGGTACGACGCCGACCACCCGCGCATCGAACTACTGCGGCACAAGTCGTTGACGGTGAGCAAGCACTTCGGCTCACCTTCCTGGCTGAAGACTCCCAAAGCGGCTGTGCAAGTGCGAAATACGTGGCGATCGATGACCCCGCTGGTGGAATGGACGCAGCAGGTGCTGAACTAGCCGTCAGCCGACCGAGGAGAACGACCACCAGGCGTTGCCACAGTCCGGTGCGTCTTCGCGCTCGACCGTCGCCTGGATCAGGCCGTAGGGACGATCATCGGCGTTGAACACCTCTCCCGGGTTGTCGACGCCGAACCGGCCGATGTCGTAGAGAAAATGGTGCTTGTTCGGCGCGGACATGCGGATCTCGGCGATGAACGGATACTTCTGTAGGACGGCTTCGCCCATCGCGAACAGCGTTTGCTGCAGTGCGAGGGATCGGAGGTTGGCGAAGCGTTCGATCATGGCCGCTTTCGCACCGGTGTAGACCTCGTCCCACTCGACATCGGTGTGCGTATACCGCCACTGCGCAGTCAGCGAGGTGGCCATCACGCGGTCGTTCGTGGGTTCGAGGACGGTCAGATCATCCTCGAGAAAACCGTGGAATTCCGAACCGGTGGACTTGAGAACGACCAACTCCTTGAATCCGCTCGTCACCCATGTCTGCCGTCCACTCCCCGTGCCCTCGACCGTGACGGCCGCTGTGCGGATCTCTTCACCCTTGCGGGTCCAGGTGTGGTCGTGCGGGACACCGTCCACAGTGACGCGCTGCCACTCGTACTGCTCGAGCTCGATGCGCGCGCCCTGCACAGGTTCGACGTCGTCGACATAATGCCGGGCCAGGTCGAGGCCATAACTTTCGAGATGTTGCAGTCCCTTGGTTTTTGCATAGGTGTAGGCAGTCTGCTTCTGCGTGTCGGTCGGCAGCACGTTCGACTGATCCCCGACGAGGTGGGCGGCGGAGAAGTCGCCGCGCAGTGCGCTCGAGACGTTGATGTCGTGAATCTCGTGTCGAGGGGTGTCTCGATAGATACGAACCACACGGTTCTCGGCTTTGCCGTACTGGTTTGCGCCGAGCATGATGCGGCCGGTCAGATCGGTCAAGGTCAGCTCCCGCGGTAGGTGGAATATGCGAACGGCGACAGCAGCAGTGGTACGTGATGGTGTGCGGCCGGCCCGGCAACGGTGAACGAGATGGAGACGATCGGGTAGAACGTAGGGGTGTTCTTCGCGTCGAAGTAGTCACCTGTATCGAATTCGAGTCGGTATTCGGCGGCAGGGAGCGGTTCACCGAGCAGCGCGGCGATGCGACCGTCTTCATCGGTGATTCCGCTCGCGATCTCACCTTCCTCGGCACGGAACAGTCGTACCCGCATGCCTGCGGCGGGGGCCCCGTCCACCGCGTCGAGCACATGCGTGCTCAACCCGCTCATTCTTCTGCACCCAGCATGCGGCGCAATCGAATTCGGTTGATCTTCGCCAGCTCCACACGCAGCACCCGTCGCTCGGTCTCGGGGTCGTTCCCCAATCGTTCCTCGAGGATAGCGAGCAGATCCTTCGCCGACCTGCCTGTCGCGCACACCAGATACACGTGACCGAACCGTGCCTCGTACTCCCGGTTGCGTTCGGCCAGTATGTTCAGCACGTCCCACCCCGCGGACTGCACCGCCGCCTGCTCTCGTTGCGACGACGGATTGTCGGGCCTGTCCCCGATGCGGGGATGACCGTCGAGGGCGAGATCCACCTCCGCCTCCGGCAACTCGGCAAGAACCCGATCTGCTCGATCGAGAAGCGAGTCGAGGCTTCGGTAGGGCCGACCGCCCGCGACGCGACGAGCCCAGATCGACGACGAGCAACATTCGTAGAGCGCATGCATTGCCTGCCGATCGGACATTCGATCGAAGCGGTCGAGCCCTATCCCTACGTGTAGCAACGTCTCTCGCTATCTGTAGTCGGTGAGTCGGCCGAACCGAGCTGCCATGATGGGGTTGGCGTCGGCGACGAGGTCATCGAAGCGATAGTTCGCAATCTTGGCTATTTCGATCATCGCAAACGAACGTTCGACCGCGGGAGCGTTTTCCATTCGCGACCACCCGTTGGCGAGTACGCGGTCGTATCGTTCCGTTTCACGGGCACAAATGACCAGCGGGAACCCGAAATGTTCCCGGTACTCAGCCGCGAGGCGCACGATGGTTCCGTGCTCGTCCTCGTCGAGGTTGGATAGCCCCACGTGGTCGGCCGCATTCAACACGCCGGTCGCATCCTCACTGCCGAGGTCTGGGTAGTTGTCGATCAGTTCCAACTGCTCCTCGGTACTACCGGCCAGCAACGCTTCCTGGAAAGCCTCCCGGAGACCGTGCGCGTCGGAATACGGACGTTGCCGGTAGGCGCGCTCGACCACCCACGGGGTGCCCTGAACCAGGCAACCGAAAGTCGACGCGAACTCTTCCTCGGACATCGCGTTGACCTGATCCAGAGTAATTCCCTTACCGGGCCCGCCCGCCACCGATTGGCCGCGACCGCCCAGGTGGAAAAAGAGGACGTTGAGCACGATCGCCGACACTGCGCCCAGAACGATGCCGCTGCCGAACAGCATCTCCAGCCACTCGGGCACACCTTGAGACACCGTGGGTTGAATGGTGACCAACAGGGCCAAGCCCAGACTCGTCGCCACGATAATGAGGTTCCGGTGGTCGGTGAAGTCGACCTTCGACAGCGTTTGAATACCCACGACGGCAACCGTTGCGAACAACGCGAGCGCGGCTCCACCCAGAACGGGCGGCGGTATGGAGGCCACCACCGCTGCCGTCTTCGGTAGCAAGCCGAGCAGGATCATGATCGCGCCTGCGGCCGCCACCACCCATCGACTGCGAACGCCGGTGAGGCGAACGAGCCCGACGTTCTCCGAGAAAGCCGTGTACGGGAACGAGTTGAAGGTTCCGCCGATGACCGTCGCCACGCCGTCGGCTCGAAGGGTCGCTGCGATGTCCTGCTTCTTGATGCGCTTGCCGACGATCTCGCCGGTGGCGTACACGCTGCCGGTGGTCTCGACGGCAATGATGAGCATCACCACGATCATCGAAATGATCGCCACCGCACTGAATTTGGGAGCACCGAACAGGAAGGGCTGAGTGAAGCCGACCCACGAAGCCTCCGCGGTACCGTCGAAATTCATG
>NZ_JBAWFH010000194.1:0-9477 GCF_049591685.1 Rhodococcus sp. (in: high G+C Gram-positive bacteria)
GGGGAGGGGTGAATTCGTGCAGTGCACCGGGATCCTGCCGACCAGTGCGCGTCTCGACTCCCTGTTCTTCGTCGCGGACACCGGGGTTCGTTTCGGGGTTGCGGACGGTCGGGCGGCGGAGTCACTCGGTCTGGGGGCGCCAGCACCCGCGCCATGGCAAATCGTCGAACTGCTGGGCGTGGGACCGACGCTGAGTCGGGAGGCGGCTCTGACCGCTCACGACGGGTTGGGCCCGGACCCGGACGCCGCTGCGCTCCCCGCGGAGTGACGCTGCGAACGCCGATTGAGTGCGGCCGAAAGGCCAAGTCCTACAACGAGGGCGACGAGTGTTACGACCGTCCCCGTCAGCGCAGCATGTCGGGGCCGCGTATCCGGCGGCTGCAAAGTGGCCGGTGCGGCAATAGCAGTCGACTCGACGCCAGTGCGCTCGGCCGTGCCGTCGATATGTCCGGTGACAGCGGCCAACGGGTCGATTACACCGTGACCGATCAGCGGGTTCCATCCCTCCGCCGGTGCATGCGCCGTCGCTTCGATCCGTGCGATGACCTCGGCGGCGTTCGCGTCGGGTCGATACGCACGGACCAGGGCCGCGACGGCCGCGACCAGCGGGGCCGAGAAACTCGTACCTTGCACGGGCGCGATGTTGCCCTGGCCGTCGACGAGACCGTCCGTCAGGCCGGATCCCGTCGGCGATAGTGAGGTGACCGCCGTCCCGGGCGCCGCGACGTCCACCCACGGCCCACCCAACGAGAAGGTGGACGGGGTACCGTCCGGATTCACCGACCCGACGGTCAGGACCAGGTCGTCGAACCACGCGGGTGTGGCGACGGTGGACACGCGCGTCCAAGGATCCGCATACGGATCGGTCGGATCGGGGAGCGGATTCTGCGTCGGACAGGGTGAGCCTCCGCCTCCTCCGGTATTGCCGGCTGCCGCGACCACGACGACGTCCTCGACGCGTACGGCGTAGTCGATCGCTGCGCCCAACGGTCCGTCGGCGACCCCGTAGCCACCCGGAACGCACGCGACCTCGGAGATGTTGATGACGGTCGCCCCGAGATCTGCAGCCGTTCTGACTGCCATTGCCATGGTGACGACGTTGCCGTAGCCCGCGGCATTGTCGACCGTGCGTTCGTCCTCGCCTTCTCGCACCTCGCGCTGAAATGCATTGCTGGACTGTCTGATCGAGATGATCCGCGCGTCGGGTGCGCCACCGGAGAAGCCGCTTCCGGGCACACTCGTCGCGGCAATCAGGCCGGCGACGAGCGTGCCGTGGGCGTCGCAGTCGGACAGGCCGTCCCCGGTGTGCACGTAGTCGCCCCCTGCCTGGAGGCCAGGAAGTCTCGGATGCGGCGACACGCCGGTGTCGATGACGGCGACCACTTGCCCGGCGCCGCGAGTGAGTGGCCATACCGCACCGAAGTCGAGTGCCCCGAGAGACTGCGGAACGACTGCAGTGTCGAATGCCTGGGACACCGGCACGCATGCGTTGCGTTGCTCGGTCGGCTCGGGAGGCGCGGCGGGTGCGGGTTCCGGTAGCAGTGCAGGGTCGACGACAGGACGTTCGGCGTGGGCAGTGGATGCTCCGGTGCCGAGTCCGAGGACGAGTACTGCAGCGACCACTGGTACCACTCGCGCGGCCACGTTCACAGTGCGCGCATTGCCGTATATAGACCGCACACCCAACACACGATCGGGATGACGGCTGCGATCGCTGCGTATTCGATCAGTTCGGCGGCCCGACGCATCACAGGGGAGTAGTCGCGGGTGGGAACGAAGGATCCGAAGATCACGGCGATGAGCATTGTGCCGAGAGCAGCGGCGAACAGCACCGGAGGAGGCTGCAGAGCGCCGAAGACCGCGGCTCCGAGCAACACGAGTACGACGACCGCGCCGCTCCCGACGAGGGCGGCGGCGTGCCGGAGGTCTGCATACGTCCTACCGCGCAGCATCAGGACCACAGCGATTGTCGCGGCCAAACCGACTCCGGGCCAATACGTTTCTGTTGACCTCGTTCCGAGCGCGGAGAGGACTGCACCCGTCGCGGCGGCCGCGCACGCAGCGCTCACCGAACCGGTCAGATAACTCCGCGCACGCATCGACTGTCTCTCCAGCGTTGCAGCCGTTGGACGATCGGTGTCGTCGTTGTCGTCGAGTGAGGCTCCGGCAGTGGGAACAGGCGGCAGTGGAAGCCGGGCCTGCATCATCGACACGCGTGGTGCGACGGCGAGCCCCGTCAGGGCAACCAACGAGACGGCGGCGCCCACAGTGCTGGGGGGCACTTCGGTGAACGACAGCGCTGCAGCCGCGGGCGCAGCGGCGACAGCAACGGTTGCCACGCCCGTGAACAACGCGGTCCCGTGACCTCCGACGCGCAGCGCGAGCACCGCAGTTGCGCCTGTGGCCGCAGCACCGAGGAGTACGTGCGCGGCGCCGAGACCACCTGGCACGAACTGGATTGCGGCGACGAACACGAGCGGTAGCGCGCATGCCGAGAGGAATACACCTGTCCGGCCGTCGTGGTAGAGGCGACCGACGATGGACCCGGCAAGGACGAGCAGGAGGGCCGCTGTCATGGCTCCGATTCCGGCGCTCGTGTTCGCGACGCGTTCGGTATCGACAAGGGTCGACGGCTGCAGCAGGGCGAGGCAGGCCAGCAGCAGCGCCGCCGCGCCGACCGCGAAGCCCGCCGACTGCGCAGCGCGCGCAGTCCACATACCGCTCTCGGAACCGCCGGCGGTGGCCACGGCGTCCATGAGGTCGTCGAACAGCGGGGGCGGTGCAGGAGAATCAGCTGTTCCCAGGACGAGCAGTTCACCGTCGCGCACCGCAGCGTCGCGCAGGGTGGCGGTATCGGCCAGTGGCGCCCGCCCCACCCTCGAGAGCACCCATGAACGACCGACGTGTGCACCACCGGGTTGCCCGGCACCGTCTGCGCCGGGAGCAGCGCGAGACGTGAGCACATCGACGATGCCCGGGGCCAGCACTGAGATCGGAATGTCGGTCGGGAGCGCGAGATCGACCTGAACGCGCCCGGACAGCACGGTGAGGCGACAGAGATCGACCGGAACGGGACCACCTGCGACGCGGCCCCCGTCAGGGAGCGAACCCTCCCCAGCCGCAGATAGATCCGGTCGATCGACAACGCGCGAAACGTCCCCCGCCATTGCTTTCCCCCCGGAAATCTTCGCAGCCCGCAACCGGCCCCCCCGGCCGGTAGGGACTCTACGACACCGACGACCGGGGACGCGCGGCGCACCCGACGATACCGGGGCGACTCAGACTGCGGCAGCCGCCTTGTCGTGCGAGGCGAGGTCGCTGACGTCGGCGAGCAGTTCGAACGAACGAAGCCACGAGGCCCGATCGCTGACGCCGGATGCCACGATGAGCTCGTCGGCGTCGGCGTGCTGGGTGAATCGATCGAGGTATTCCCGCACCGTGGAGGGTGTTCCCACTGCCGAATACGTCGTCATCTGCATGATCTGCCGCCCCTGGGGAGACTCGAGCAGCATGTCCGCTTCGTCGTCGGTGAACGTGCGACCACGGCCGAGCAGTAGGCTCACTCGGCTTCTCTTGGTGGTCAGAAACTGTTGCTGCGCTTCGTCGTCGGTGTCTGCGGCAATGACGTTGACGCCCGCTATGACGTGCGACGCATCCAATTGCTCGGACGGGCGGAACTCGCGACGGTAGATCTCTACGGCCTGTTCGAGTGCATCCGGTGCGAAGTGCGACGCGAAGGCGAACGGTAGGCCGAGGGCGGCGGCGAGCTGCGCCCCGAAGAGAGAAGAGCCGAGAATGTAAAGCGGCACATCGGTGCCGAAGCCCGGCGTCGCCACCACTCCTGGGATGCGCGATTCTTCGGACAGGTAGCCCTGAAGTTCCTGCACGTCCTGGGGGAATCGTTCCGCGGACGACGGGTCGCGACGCATTGCCCGCATCGTCTGCTGATCACTGCCGGGAGCGCGGCCGAGACCGAGGTCGATGCGGCCGGGATGCAGTGTGGCCAGAGTGCCGAACTGCTCGGCGATGGTCAGCGGCGCGTGGTTGGGGAGCATGACGCCACCCGATCCCAGCCTGATGCTCTTCGTGTGCGCTGCCACGTGTCCGATGAGGACGCTGGTGGCCGACGACGCAATGGTGCGCATGTTGTGGTGCTCTGCGTACCAGATTCGACGGTATCCCCATTCCTCTGCTCGTTGAGCGAGCGCGACGCTGGCGTCGAAACTTTCTTTGACTGTCTCGCCTTCGCCGATGTGCGCCAGATCGAGAATGGAGAGGGGAACGGACACAGTCGATGCCAACCTTTCGATCTTCGGGTGCGAGCCCGTCGGGGGAGCGGGCCACGCAAGTTCGTACTCGACAGGGTTCAACCGACGGCTGGGTCCCGCTATTCCGTCGGCAATTCCGGCAGGGGCTGGCCGATCGGGAGCGCTCGAGTTAACCTTTCGCGCACACGGACAGCTCGCCTGGGAACGAGAGTGTCTGCGGTAACGGGGGTTAGCCGACGGGTGGGGGCATTCGCACAGGTGAGTACGGTTCGTTTTGTTCGTGGTGCCCGTCGTGCCGTGCCGCGCACCCCGGGCGGTGAGGTGTCGTTGCAGGCGCCGCCCGAGATTCCGCGCGTCGTACCCGGCAACCTTCTGACGAAGCTGATGCCGGTGGTCATGGTTGCGGCCATGGTCGGGATGGTGGCATTGATGTTCACCTCGGGGATGGCGGCCAACCCGATGATGCTGATGTTCCCGGCGATGATGGTCGTGTCGATGTTGGGCATGGTCGCAGGCGGTGGCCGCGGCGGCGGCGCGCGAACCGCGGAGGCCAACGAGGACCGCAAGGACTACCTCCGCTACCTCGACCAGCTCCGTGGGGACGTTGCGGTCACCGCGTCGAGCCAACGCGAAGCGCTCGAGTGGTCACATCCGGACCCGGATGTTCTGTGGTCCCTCGCGGGGACGCCCCGGATGTGGGAGCGCCGCACGAGCGACCCCGATTTCTGTCACGTCCGAGTTGGGCGCGGGGCTCAACGCCTGGCAACCCGGCTCGTGCCGCCCGAAACCGGACCGGTGGAGGAGCTCGAGCCGGTGTCCGCAGTATCGCTGCGCCGGTTCGTGCGGACGCACTCCGTGGTAAATGCTCTCCCGACTGCCGTATCACTCACCGGGTTCGCTGCGGTGTCGCTTTCGGGCGACCGCGAGGCCGCTCGAGCCGTAGTCAGAGCGATGGTGGCGTCGTTGTGCACCTTCCACGATCCGGATCAGCTGCGCATTGCGGTCGTCTGCGGACCGGACACCGTCGCGAACTGGGATTGGACGAAGTGGCTGCCGCACACGCAACACGACACCATCCGTGACGGTGTGGGTACGGCGCGGATGATCTACGGATCGTTCCTCGAACTCGAGATCGCCCTCGGAGAACAGCTCTCACAACGCAATCGGTTCGCACGCGGTGTTTCGGCGACGCAGGGAGTGCCGCAAATCGTCGTAATCGTCGACGGTGGTCTTCTCGACAACAGCGGAACCGACGTGGTGCGCACCGGCCTCGACGCTGTCACCATCGTCGACCTTTCGGGATTCGCACGTGCGCTCGCCGCGAGTCGTGGCCTCCGCCTGTTCGTCGAGAACGGAACCATCGGTGCCGTCAGTGGACCGAACGTCGAAGTGTTCGGGTCGGCGGACGAGATGAGTGTGGGAAGAGCGGAGGCCGTTGCCAGACGCCTCTCGCCCTACCGGATGGCCTCGCGAAACGACACGGACCCGGCCGCGAACGACGTCGATGCGCTCTCGCGGTGGGATCATCTCGTCGGCGTCGCCGATATCGGAGAATTGGACCCGGCGCGTACCTGGTCACAGCGGCGCGGGCGCGACCGATTACGTGTCCCCATCGGAGTGGCGCCAGACGGCAGCCCCGTCGAGATCGACCTGAAGGAATCGGCCGAGAACGGCATGGGCCCACACGGTCTCTGTATCGGAGCGACGGGATCGGGCAAGTCCGAGTTCCTCCGCACCCTCGTTCTGGGGTTGGTCGCCACCCACAGCCCCGACCAGTTGAACCTCGTTCTCGTCGATTTCAAGGGAGGGGCGACGTTCGCGGGCTTGGAGGACGCACCGCATGTCGCGGCGGTCATCACCAACCTCTCCGACGATCTGGCGATGGTCGACCGCATGAAGGACGCACTGGCGGGGGAGATGAACCGTCGGCAAGAACTGCTTCGTGATTCGGGCAACTTCGCCAACGTGACCGACTACGAGAGGGCCCGTTCGGCCGGGGCGGCACTCGCGCCGCTGCCTGCGCTGTTCATCGTCGTCGACGAGTTCTCGGAACTGCTGAGCCAACAACCGGATTTCGCGGACCTGTTCGTCGCTATCGGACGTCTCGGTCGGTCGCTTCACATGCACCTACTCCTGGCGAGCCAACGCCTCGAAGAGGGCAAGTTGCGTGGGCTGGACAGCCACCTGTCCTACCGCATCGGCTTGAAGACGTTCTCGGCGAACGAATCACGCTCGGTGCTCGGGGTTCCGGACGCGTACCACCTACCGGCTATGCCGGGCGCGGGATACCTCAAGTGTGACTCCGCCGAAATCATGAGATTCGCCGCCTCCTACGTCTCGGGGCCCTACGTCCGCCCGCGCGGTCGCAGAACCAGCGGACGCCGCGCGGCGTCCGACATCGCCCCGAAGGTGTTCGACGCCTACCCAGTACCCGTTGTACCTACCAGTCCAGAAGTCCACGACTCGTCGGGTCCCTGCGCAACGTCCGAACCCGCAGAGTCGGACGAGAACCGGACCGTGCTCGATGTCGTCGTCGAGCGCGTCCGTGGACACGGAACGCCTGCGCACGATGTGTGGTTGCCACCATTGGACGATTCACCCACGCTGGCAGCACTACTGACAGGTGCCGGTGCCGCCACCGACGGACCGCGCGCGGCGACGTTGCGAACTCCGATCGGGATCGTCGACCGCCCCTTCGATCAGCGCCGCGATATCCTCGAGGTCGACCTCTCCTCGGCACACGGGCATCTCGCCATCGTCGGCGGACCGCAGGCAGGCAAATCGACGGCGCTGCGCACCCTCGTACTGTCGCTTGCCTCGACACACAGTCCCGAGCAGGTGCAGTTCTACTGCCTGGACTTCGGCGGTGGAACTCTGAACGGCCTCGCGGGCCTCCCTCATGTCGGCTCGGTCGCAGGCAGGCTTGACGTCGACAGAGTTCGCAGGACCGTGGCCGAGGTGGCCTCGGTCGTCGGACTCCGCGAACGAGTGTTTCGTGAGCGGGGCATCGACTCCATGGTCGAGTTCCGGCGCCGCAGGGCAGAACGTAGACCGGACTCGGGGCGACTCGCACCCGACGGCGCCGACCGAGACGAAGACCGAGACGAAGACCGATTCGGCGACGTCTTCCTCGTCGTCGACGGATGGGGGAGCATCCGCACCGACTTCGAAACGCTGGAACCGCAGTTGGCGTCGCTTGCAACGCAGGGCCTGTCCTACGGAGTGCACCTGCTCGTCACGGCGACACGATGGGCGGAAATACGCCCTGCCACAAAAGATCTCATCGGCACTCGCATAGAACTCAAACTCGGGGATGCGTCGGATTCGGAGTTCGGACGGGCGAAAGCCGCTCGCGTACCGGACAACAAACCTGGTCGGGGCATGACGAAGGACGGTCTACACCTGCTGGTCGGTCTGCCTCGGACGGACGGGATCTCGGCTACCGCCGACCTCCGCCGCGCCGTCGACGTCGCGGTGTCGACCATTACGGCCCGTCATATCGGACGATCGGCGCCTGCTGTTCGCATGCTGCCCGACAGCCTGCCGCTGACCGAGCTGCGCCGATCCATCACCGACCGGTGGCCACGTTCACGCGGAAACACCCCCGAGCTCTGGGTGCCCATCGGGGTCGACGAAGCAGAGTTGAAGCCCGTCGCGATCGACTTCGCGGAGCAGCCACACTTCCTCGTCTTCGGTGACACCGAATGCGGGAAGACATCGCTGTTGAACTCGATCTGCTCGTCGTTGACCGAGGCCAATGCGCCAACGCAAGTGAAACTGATTCTTGCCGACTATCGACGCACCATGCTCGGCGTCGTCGACGCCGACCACCTGGCGGGGTACGCAGCATCACAGTCCGTGTTGTCGACGATGATGGCGGAACTCGCAGGCAAACTCGACGAGCGGATGCCCGGTGCGGACGTCACCGCGCAGCAACTCCGCGAGCGATCGTGGTGGAGCGGACCGGAGATTTTCGTCGTCGTCGACGACTACGACCTGGTGGCAACCCCGTCGGGGAATCCCCTGGCGGTACTTGCCGATTACCTACCGCATGCCCGCGACATCGGCCTGCACCTCGTTCTCGCGCGGCGGTCCGGTGGCGCGTCCCGCACCATGTACGACCAGGTCATTTCGCGCATGCGCGACTTGGTGTCGCCCGGTCTGGTGATGAGCGGCAGCCGCGACGAGGGCAATCTGATCGGTTCGGTGAAACCGCGACCGCTCCCGCCGGGCAGAGGAACGCTCGTCGACCGACGCGGACAGTTGCTGGTCCAACTCGCCTGGTCGCCCTTGTGAGCGCCGAGGCACGCTACGTCGCTGTTCACCTCGGGGAGAACGCACTGTCCGTGCTGGTCGACGCGGGCGAAAACGTAGCCGAGCGGCGTTACCGAACCGCCCTGTCGATGCATGCGGGCGAGTTGGTGCACCTCGACGATGATGCGACCGAAGTGGCCGTCGACAACCAGCCGGGCAGTGAAGCGGACACGACCGTCGAGCGCTCGCTGTGGTCGTTCGTCGAAGACCGGAACGTTCTGGTCGGCTCCGTCGCGGTGCCGGTGGACTCCGCGATTCGGGGAACGGTCGAGGCAGCCCTGCGGCGAACAGGGGCGGCAGGGCCAGTTCGGTTGCTCGAGATCGCCTGTCCGTCCTCATGGGGTGTCGCGCGGCAGAACATCGTCCGGAGAGCCGTCACGCCCTTGGCCCACGAGGTCGTCGTCGTCGATACCGCGACGGCAGCCGTCGAGTCGCTCGGTGAACGCGCGCCCGAGTTCGGCGTCGTCGTCGAAATCGGTGAGCTGGACTCGACGGTGAGCGGCGTGTCACTCGACAGCGACACGGTCGATGGCGAACTGTTCTTCGTCGGATCAGGTCGATGGGACGCGATCGGCAACCGCAACATCGTTGCGGGCGACGGCATCGCTTCGATACGCCAGCGCGTCACCGATTGTATTGCTGCGCAGGGTGGTCGACGCGATGTGGACGTGTTCGTCGTCGACACGACCCCGGACGAGGACGCGGCCGCGTTGCCGGTCGAACCCACCCACCGTTCGCAACGGTTGACGGGGCTCGATGTGGTCCGATCGATGGCCGCCAGAGCCGGCGTCGGTGCCGCTACGGCGCCGTCCGCGCCCCGCGTCGAACCTCGCGATGTACCGGACGCGGGCCCGGCGGTTTGGCCGAGTGCCGCGCCCATGTCTGCTCGCTCGGC
>NZ_JBAWFH010000195.1:0-6721 GCF_049591685.1 Rhodococcus sp. (in: high G+C Gram-positive bacteria)
GTGTGTACCCGATCAGCCCGGCAGTCGAACCGGCATCAGCAGATACGTGTATGCGCTCTGCGGTGCCGCGAACTTGCCCGAAGCATCGGGTACCAATTCATCATCGGTGGTCGGGCGCAGAACCGCAGGCCTACTGGGCGTCGTGAAGCCGAATGTCACCTTCTGGCTGTGCAGCGAGGACAATCCGTCGATGAGATATCCCGGGTTGAACGCGATCGTCAGCGGCTCACCCTGGAAATCGGCCATCAGTGCTTCCTCGGCGCGGCCGGCGTCGTCGCCACCAGCTGACAACAACACGCCCTCGGACGAGAACTCGAGCCGAACCTGTGCGCCGCGCTCGGCGACGAGGGCGACGCGTTTGATGGCTTCGACGAGCGGTGCGATGTCGACGACCGCCACCGCAGTGTGCTCCGGTGGAAGCAGCTGACGGAACTTCGGAAAGTCCGCGTCGAGCAAACGCGTGGTGGTGCGACGGCCGTCGTTGATGATGCCGAGAAGGCCATCGGCACCGACGGTCGACCCGGAGCCGAGAGCGAGTTCGACGGGCGAACTTGCGTTGCTGGACAACGTTTTTGCCGATTCCGAGAGCGTGCGGGCCGGGATGAGAACCTCGGTCTTGGTCTCGCCGCCCACGGGCGTCCACTCGAGTTCGCGGACTGCGAGACGGAAGCGGTCGGTCGCAGCGAGGACCACGGTCGTGCCGGAAATTTCGACGCGAATGCCCGTCAGCATCGGGAGTGTGTCGTCCCTGCCCGCGGCTACGGCAACCTGAGCGATGGCCTCGGAGAAGACGTCGACGGGAATCGAACCGGTCTGAGTGGGGAGCTCGGGAAGCTGCGGGTAGTCCTCGACCGGCATGGTCGGCAGGGAGAACTTCGCGCTACCGCACGTGATGAGTACCCGGGTACCGTCGACGCCCACATCGACCGGCTTGTTGGGAAGCGATTTGGTGATGTCGGCCAGCAACTTGCCGGAAACGAGCACCCGCCCGGACGTTGCGACCTCTGCGGAGACGCGGACCTGCGCGGACACCTCGTAGTCGAACCCCGAGACGGTGAGTCCCTGCTCGTCGACGGCCAGAAGTACACCACCGAGGACCGGCACGGGCGGCCTGGACGGGAGGCTTCGAGCAACCCAGGCAACGGAATCGGAAAAATCTTCGCGAGCAACGCGAAACTTCAGACTTCCAAGCTCCATCGCTCGGTTTTTCCTCTCGTTCGGCAGCGGTCCATCTCTTCGCCGAGCGCAGTGTGCGCTCGTTACCGGTGCATCGATGAGTCTGACACAACCGGCAGATGCACACCGTATGCCCTTCGAGACCAACAGGAAAGCGGGAGGGGTCCGCTCGAGCGCCTTGTCCGGACGCCTCGAGCCGACCTGTGAACGGATCCTTCCCCAACACCTGTTTTGAAAGAGATTCCTTCCAAGAGAAATTCTTCGTATTAATAGGTCCTGTGGAATCTGTGCACGCAGCTGTCGCCTTGCTGGTCGTCAGGCGTGGTGCCGTGGGGATGAAATCGGGACCGATCGACCGTCGACCATGAACAGGATGTGGACAACTCTCGTCGGTGCACAGCCCCTCACAATCCATCCCCAGATGTGTGCGCTTATCCACATGCTTATCCACAGGTGTGAATCATTCGCACGAAGCACAAAAATTGGTTGGTTGGGTTGTCACTCGGACGGTGATCGCCGGGTGATTTCGGTCCGAGAACGCCGAAGGGCGGGTCCGAATGGACCCGCCCGCGACCGTGTGCAGAAAACCGGCTACCGCTTCGACCGCTGTTTGATGCGAGCGGTGAGTTCCTGCACCTGGTCGTACACCTTGCGGCGTTCGGTCATCTCCTTGCGAATCTTCTTGTCGGCGTACATGACCGTTGTGTGGTCGCGGCCGAAGGTCTGACCGATCTTCGGCAACGACAGATCTGTCAGTTCACGACAGAGGTACATGGCGATCTGCCTGGCCATCGCGAGGGCACGCGCTTTACCCGGCCCGCACAAATCGTCGATCGAGGTGTTGAAGTACTCGGCCGTCACGGCCATGATCGTCGCCGCATTGATCTCGAGGCTCGTGGAATCAGGAATGAGATCACGCAGCACCACTTCGGCGAGCGTCAGATCCAAGGCCTGTCCGTTGAGCGACGCGAACGCCGTCACGCGAATGAGAGCGCCTTCGAGTTCACGAATATTTCGCTCGATACGACTGGCGATCAACTCGAGGACGTCGTGCGGAACGTCGAGTCGATCCATTCGCGCCTTCTTGCTGAGAATGGCGATACGCGTTTCGAGTTCCGGCGGCTGAACGTCGGTGATGAGGCCCCATTCGAAGCGCGTACGCAGCCGCTCCTCGAGCGTCGCGAGTTGTTTCGGTGGGCGATCGGACGAGACGACGATTTGCTTGTTCGCGTTGTGAAGGGTGTTGAAGGTGTGGAAGAACTCCTCCTGAATGCCCTCCTTGCCCTCGATGAACTGGATGTCGTCGACCAGAAGAACGTCCGTCTCGCGGTAGCGGCGCTTGAACGCCACCTTGCGATCGTCACGAAGACTGTTGATGAAGTCGTTGGTGAATTCCTCGGTCGAGACGTACTTGACCCTCATACCAGGGAAGAGCCGTTGCGCGTAGTGTCCGGCGGCGTGCAGGAGGTGTGTCTTGCCCAAGCCCGACGCACCCCACACGAACAACGGGTTGTAGGCGCGGGCCGGCGCTTCGGCGATGGCGACGGCCGCGGCGTGCGCGAAGCGGTTCGACGCACCGATCACGAATGTGTCGAATGTGTATTTGGAGTTCAGGCTTCCTGCGCCCGGCGTCGGCGTCGACGATTCGGGTGGTTTTGTGAAGTACGTGGGCCAGGAGTTCTGAACACTGGCGAGTGCTTCGCGCTCGTCGTCGACTTCTTCGTAGTCGGCCGTCTCGGAATCGGACGGCTCCTCGTCGGTGCTGGTGAGGAACCGGCGGCGGTAGGTCGGGGAACTCGGGGTTTCCGGGTAGGAGCGCTCGACCTCGACCTTTTCTTCCTCGGGAGCGGAGATGCGGACGCCTAGTCCTTCGACTCCCTGACCGAGGTGACGGCCGAGTGCGTGCAGGATCGGTTCGCGAAGGTCGCGTTCGATCGCTTCCTGCGCGAACGACGACGGAACGGCGAGCAGCGCGAACCCCTGCGTCAGGGTCAGCGGCTCCACCAGGGCGAGCCATGCCTTTTGGCCCTTGGTCAGCGGCTGTCCGCTGTGCCGGTCGGACGTCAACTCCGTGACAACCTCTGGCCAGACGCGCGCCAGCGCACCCGGATCGTCGTTCACGGTGCCTCCCAATTCACAGACCCACGGTCTTCACAAACTGTCTTCACAGACTCACGGTCGAAACCTTGCAGACGGGAGCGAGAAAAGGTGCCCTCGAAAGCACCTCGCGCCGCATCGGGTTCGACTATCGTCCCCGACGACGAACATATCGGGGCGGTCACAATCGAGCACAGCACGCGCCCGGTACGAATATGCCACCTGTGCCGTGTTTCCACACAATTATCCACAGGTGTGGATGAACGACATCGGTGTCACCCCAATGGGGTCGCGCCGGGTGAAATGTGCTGCTTTCGTGCCCTTGACCTGCTGCTTTGTGAAACGAAGAATTCTCGAGCTACGGCGGCGGCCTGTGTACGAACGTGTCGACGACCTCTCCGAACGTTGTCCACAAGCCTTCGTCCCCAAGCCTGTGGATGAATTACAGCGATGTAGTCTTCGGTCGGCGGTTTGGGCGAGTTTGACCACCGCGAGCTCCGTCAGTACTCTCGAACAGTCACCCAAGGCGAGGTGACCGATGCTTGCTGGCTATACACAGTCTGTCTTCACTCGGATTACTCGCTCATGGGATGTAACTCGAGTTCGACCGAACTCAGTGACCACCACAAGTAGGCGCCATTTCGGCGTCCATGATCTCGAGGAGTGTTGACCGTGGCCAAGGGCAAGCGGACGTTCCAGCCGAACAACCGACGCCGCGCGCGCGTCCACGGCTTCCGTCTTCGTATGCGTACGCGTGCAGGTCGTGCAATCGTTTCCGCACGTCGCGGCAAGGGCCGCAAGGAACTCACCGCTTAATTCGTTGTTCGTCTGAATTTACGGAGCTCGGGGTGTTACCTGAGCCGCACAGATTGCACCGCACCGCGGATTTTTCGCGTGCCGTGCGTCGAGGCCGCCGAATGGGTAGACAAGACTTGGTTGTACACGCATTCACGCGTGACGATGCAAGCTCTGTCTTCAGTGTCGGCGAACCCAGATTCGGACTCATCGTCAGTAAAGCTGTCGGGCCGGCGGTAACTCGTCACAGAGTTGCGCGCCGGCTTCGGCATATCTGTGCTCAGCTCCTCACGGATGTCCCCGAAACCGCCGACGTCGTCATCCGAGCTCTACCCGGTGCCGCCGACTCGTCGTCGAAGGAACTGCATCGGCAACTCCGGTCCGGATTGAAGAAACTGGGCTACCTGGAGTCCGCGACCACTTCGGCGCCGAGAGATGCACGGCCATGAATGTTCTCCGCTTCACCCGTTCGCTACCCGCGCGAACGTTGATCTTCTGCATCGAGCTCTACCGAACCTATGTGTCTCCGCTCAGGCTGCCCACCTGCCGTTTCTCGCCCACGTGCAGTGAGTACGCAGTCGAGTCGTTGAAGACCCACGGTGCCGTCAAAGGGTCCCTGCTAGCCGTCGTCCGGCTACTGAAGTGCGCACCCTGGCACTCTGGTGGGTGGGATCCGGTACCGGAACACGGATCGTGGCGCCACCGAGCTCACCTCGATGCCGAACAGACTTTCACCGAAGACATCCACTCGCCTGTGGGAGTGGACGAACAGAGGAGTACATAGAGCCGTGCTCGATTTCATTTACTACCCGGTGTCCTGGATCCTCTGGGTCTGGCACAAGGTGTTCGGCGCCGCGTTGGGCCCGGACAACGGGTTCGCTTGGGCCTTGTCGGTGGTGTTCCTCGTGTTCACTCTGCGACTTCTCTTGTACAAGCCCTTCGTCAAGCAGGTCCGCACCACGCGGCAGATGCAGGAACTGCAGCCGCAGATCAAAGCGCTGCAGAAAAAATACGGCAAAGACAAGCAGCGCATGGCCGTCGAAATGCAGAAGCTCCAGAAGGAGCACGGCTTCAACCCGATCATGGGTTGCCTCCCTGTGCTGGCACAGGCGCCGGTGTTCATCGGTCTGTTCCATGTACTGCGGTCCTTCAACCGAACCGGTACCGGTTTCGGGCAGCTTGGGTTGACACCCGAGGAAACTCGCAATCTTCCGAACTACGCGTTCGACGTCGCGGACGTCAACTCGTTCCTCGACGCCCGTTTGTTCGGTGCCCCCATTTCGGCAATGATCACCAGCCCACAGAACCAGCTCGAGGCCTATGCCAACCCGGCTCTCGGATTGGGCATCCCGTCGACGATCAACATTGCACTCGTCGCCATCCCGCTGATGATCATTGCCGCGATCGCCACGCACATGAACTCCCGTGCATCCGTCGCACGTCAGAGTGAAGCAGCTGCCGCCAATCCGCAGTCGGCGATCATGAACAAGCTCGCGCTGTACGTCTTCCCGCTCGGTGTGCTGGCCTTCGGTGCATTCCTTCCCATCGCAATCCTCCTGTACTGGGTGAGCAACAACGCCTGGACCTACGCGCAGCAGCACCTCGTGTTCGGCAAGATCGACAAGGAAGAGGCAGCCAAGAAGAAGGAGGCCCTCGACAAGCGCACCGAAAGTGCGCCGAAGCCGGGCGTCAAGCCGCCGAGCAAGCCGAAGCCGGGTGCGCGTCCCAAGCTGTCGAAGATGGCCCCCACCGACATCGCCGCCGACGGTTCGGACGCAATAGATCCGACCTCGTCCTCCACAACAAACGGTTCCGGCAACGGGTCTTCCGGTAGCGGTACAACAGCCAGCGGAACAGCAGGGTCCAAGTCCAACCCGCGGCCGCAGGCCAACCGAAACAAGTCGAAGCGCAAGCGTCGCTGACGCCGAACACCAAGGACCGATGATGTCTGCAGAAACCGAAGTAACCAACACTGACAACGCAGTGAACGCTGGGGACGGAGCGAGTAAAGTCGTGGCAGTCGAAACAAAGAAGTCGGAGAAGGACCTCGAGGCAATCAGCCCCACGAATGAGGAATCCACCGATGTGGACGAGGACGACGAGGATTCCGAGGACTATCTCGTAGAAGAAGGCGAGATCGCCGGCGACTACCTCGAACAGCTCCTCGACGTTCTGGACTTCGACGGTGACATCGACCTCGACGTCGAAGGTGATCGTGCCGTGGTCAGCATCGACGGCGGATCCGACCTCAACAAGCTCGTCGGTCGAAAAGGCGAGGTTCTCGACGCTCTCCAGGAATTGACGCGCCTTGCCGTGCAGCAATCCACGGGCGAGCGCAGCAAGCTGATGCTCGATGTGGCCGGTTGGCGTGCGAATCGACGGAGCGAGTTGAGCACGCTCGGCATCGAGGCTGCACGCCGAGTTCTCGAAAGTGGCGAGCGCGAAGAGTTGGCCCCGATGACTCCGTTCGAGCGAAAGATCGTGCACGATGCAGTGGCGCGCATCGACGGCGTCGACAGCGAAAGCACCGGCGTCGAGCCGTCTCGTCGAGTGGTTGTCGTCAAGGCTTGACCGCAGCTTTTTCGAAGGGCCCCCAAGCTTCGGCTGGGGGCCCTTTTCTATCGGGTCTTGCGTTGTCGAATGCGTGTAATGG
>NZ_JBAWFH010000196.1:0-9936 GCF_049591685.1 Rhodococcus sp. (in: high G+C Gram-positive bacteria)
ACCATGAGGTCAGGCTGCGTACTTGGTGACGAGCGCGCCGATACGCGGAAGCGCTTCGGCAACGTTCTTCTGCGCCGAGCCGCGAAGGCTGCCGTAGAACTTCTTCACGACGGATTTGTCGGTGTCCTCGATGCGCGAGTCGGTGACCGACAAAAGCGCATTGGACACCTGGTCGGAGTTGGCGACGAGGTAGTCGGCGAACGTTCCGGTCGGCGCCGCGTTGTACGACTGCCAGAACGGGTCGAGCTGAGCCACGAAATCGGGCCACAGAGCCTCGACGGCCTTGTCGAGGTACGACGGGCCGACCTTCTTCACTGCGCCGTAGCCGCCCTTGACGGCGAGGCCGCTCGCGCCCTTCTTGTCCGAGACCTCGGCGTCGATCAGCGCCAGGATGTCGGACCGGAGCACATCGCGCTTCGACTCGTCGAGCAACGATTCCTTCAGTGCAGCAACCACTTCGAATTCCTCCCGGATGGTTCTTTTTCAGGTGCGAACCGGGGAAGACTACCGCAAAAGGGTGAAGCATCTCATGGCTCGCTCTCGCCACCATGCCGCCCGCTCGGCGGAGGCGGCGAGGGCCTGCAGCCGATCGGGATCGGGCACGGCGGTGAGGGCAGGCAGGGTGCCGTCGAGAAGTTCCGGCGTCGCGCAGACGTCGGTCTCGAACAGGCTGCCGGTGCCGAGTCCGCAGGCGAACTCCTGCTTCGGGATCGCGGCTGCTGCGGCGAGGCCGGCGGCCATTCCGACCGCAGAGTCGAGGGCGCTCGAGACTACGACGGGTACGCCGTATTCACTGAGTTCACCAGCGAGTTCGAGTAGGGCGCGCATGCCGCCGAGCGGCGCGACCTTGACGACCGCGACGTCGGCTCCCCCTGCCCGGACGACCCGTAGCGGGTCTTCGGCGCGCCGGACGCTTTCGTCCGCCGCGATGCGCACGCCGGGTAGCCGCTTACGCACCTCTACGAGTTCGGGGACCGTCGCACAGGGCTGTTCGGCGTATTCGAGTTCGCCGTCTTCGAGCAGCAACGTGAGCGCGTGGACGGCTTCGTCGACGGACCAGCCGCCGTTGGCGTCGATACGCACGCGCGGGATCTCGGCGCGCACAGCGCGGACACGGGCGACGTCGTCGGCGACGCTCTGGCCCTTCTCGGCGACCTTGATCTTCGCGGTGTCGACGCCTGCGTAACGGGCCAGTACCGCGGGGACCTCGTGGGCGGGTACCGCGGGCACTGTGGCGTTGACGCGCACGCGTTCGCGGTACGGCTGGGGCGGTCCATCCCATGCGGCTTCGATGCCGGCGCGAAGCCACGACGCGGATTCCCGGTCGTCGTACTCCAGGAAGGGCGAGAATTCTCCCCAGCCGGCGGGCCCCTGGAACAGCATGACCTCTCGGGTGGTGATGCCGCGAAACCTTGTTCGCATCGGTAGCGAGAGAACGTGCGAATCGGCCAGTAGTTCGTCGATCGTCGGGGTCGGCGCCGTCGAACTCACGGCTGCCCCTTCAGCAATTGCACCATCAACGCCTCGCAGTCGGCGAGAACGTTGCCGTCGGCGTCCTTCAGCTCTGCGCTGATGAACGTCTTGCGCCCTTCGACGCGGTCGACGCTTCCCTCGATTACGAGTTCGGTGTCGAGTGGGGTCACCTTGCGGTAGTTGATGTGCAGGTATGCGGTGCGGCTGATGGGACGGCCGTAGGCGTGCTGGATCATGCCGAACAGGTCGTCGAACAGCAGCGGCAGGGTGCCGCCGTGCGCGGCAGCGTTGCCGCCGAGGTGAAAGCGTCGGAACACCCCGCGGCTGCGGACCCCTTCGGCGTCGAACTTCTCGATGGTCCACGGCAGCATCAGCAGCGAGCCGCGTCCGGGCAGCGACATGACTCGGCCGGCAGGCGCTTGTCCCTCGGGTACTTCGAAAGGCTTCAGCAGTGCGTTGATCGCCTCGACCCGATCCGCTGCCTCTGCGGTGGCCTCGGGCGTCGGCGCGGTGCTGACCGCCAAATCCTGCAGCGTTCGCAGCGCGGCGAGCAGTCGGCCGTACTCCGGTCCGACCTCGGCGGGCGTGTACTTGGGAAAACCGCCGTGGTGCTCGTAGTCGTCCTGGCCCGGTTCGCTCATGCCAGCACCGTAACCCGCGGCGGGCGAACTATCGTGGAACGGGTGACCTTCACTCCTTCGCTGTGGCAGCCCGTTCCCGGTTTCGACGATCTCACCGACATCACGTATCACCGGCACCTCACCGACGACACGGTGCGCGTCGCGTTCGACCGCCCGGACATTCGCAACGCGTTCCGGCCGCACACCGTCGACGAGCTGTACCGCGCCCTCGAACACGCCCGCGTGAGCTCGGACGTCGGAACCGTTCTGTTGACCGGCAATGGACCAAGCTCGAAGGACGGCGTCTGGTCGTTCTGCTCGGGCGGCGATCAACGCATCCGCGGCCGTAGTGGCTATCAATATGCAGACGGCGAGACGGCCGACACCGTCGACAGGGCGCGCGCCGGGCGGTTGCACATTCTCGAGGTGCAGCGACTGATCCGGTTCATGCCCAAGGTCGTCATCTGCCTCGTCAACGGTTGGGCCGCGGGCGGCGGGCACAGCCTGCACGTGGTGTGCGACCTGACGCTGGCCAGCCGTGAGCATGCGCGTTTCAAACAGACCGACGCCGACGTGGGCAGCTTCGACGGCGGTTACGGCAGCGCCTATCTCGCGAAGATGGTCGGGCAGAAGTTCGCCCGGGAGATCTTCTTCCTCGGCGACACGTACACGGCCGAGGAGATGCACCGGATGGGGGCCGTCAACCGCGTCGTCGACCACGACGAACTCGAGAACGTCGCGATCGAGTGGGCTGCGAAGATCAACGGTAAATCGCCGCAGGCGCAGCGAATGTTGAAGTACGCCTTCAACCTTCAGGACGACGGCTTGGTGGGCCAGCAGTTGTTCGCCGGCGAGGCGACGCGGATGGCCTACATGACCGACGAGGCCGTCGAAGGCCGCGACTCGTTCCTCGAGAAGCGCGAACCCGACTGGTCGCCGTTTCCGCGCTACTTCTGACCACCTTGCCCGGCACCGTCGTGTGATAGAGATGGTGCCGTGGAGATCCTGAGCGGTCGAACGATTCTGCGTCCAGCCGACTACGAGCGCACGCTCGCGTTCTATCGAGACGATCTGGGGCTGGCCGTGCATCGTGAATACGGCGCCGGAACGGTGTTGTTCGCCGGCCAGTCGCTCATCGAGGTAGCTGCGCACGGCAATTCGGGGTCGCCGCAGCGTTTCGACGGTGCACTGTGGTTGCAGGTGCGCGATATCGGTGCCGCCACCGCCGAATTGGAGGCCCGCGGTATTGCGATCGAGCGCGCGGCCGAGCAGGAGGCGTGGGGTCTGATCGAGATGTGGATCCGCGATCCCGACGGTGTTGCCATTGTGCTGGTGGAAATTCCGGCCGAGCATCCACTCCGCCGCGACACGCGGGGCCTGTAGAGCTGCGCGGCTACTCGGCCAGCAGGCGCCGAACCGATGCAGCGGACTGCGGCCGGGACCATAGAAACCCTTGTGCCAGTGCGCATCCCAGCTCGAGCGCGATGTCGGCCTGCTGACGGGTTTCGACGCCCTCGATGACCATCACCAGGCCGAGGTCCGCTGCGACGGTGGACAGTGCGCGCAGTAGCGCGCGCCCACGCACGGTGTCGATGTACCTCGTGAGGTGACCGTCGATCTTGATGCCGTCGGGTTCGAGAGTGACGAGACGTTCGAGAGAGCTCCACCCCGACCCGAAATCGTCGAGAAGCACCCTGAAACCGAGCGCGTGCACGTCGTCGATGTGCCGTCGGATCAGCGGGCCGCCGGTGACCGACGACGTCTCGGTCAGTTCGAGGGAGATCGAGCGTGCCGGCACCGACGAGGTCGCCACCGCCTTCTGCAGCTGTGTCACGAAGTCGGGATGGGCGAGGTGTCGACCCGACAGGTTCACGCTGAGCCGCAGATCCGGCCGACTGCGGTGCCAGAACTCCGCCTGCGCGACCGCGAGCCGCAGTACTTCGAGGTCGATGTCGATGATCAGCTCGCTGGACTCCGCGAACGGCACGAAGTCGCCCGGAGATACGAGCCCCTTGGTGGGGTGGTGCCAGCGCGCCAGGGCTTCGAACCCGACGATGTTCTCGGTTTGCAGGTCCACCACGGCCTGGAACCACGGCACGATCTGGCCTGCGAACAACGCGCCGGCGAGGTCGTTGTCGCTGTCGCTGTCGAGTTTGGCGGTGCTCGAACCGATCCGGCGGTGCAAGTCCAGCTGCTCCTCGAGCACCGAACCGAACTGTTCGAGTTCCTGGAGCTGGCCGGCGCTCAACTCACGAGGCATTCGGTCCAGCAGACACAGCGAGCCGACGACCAACCCCTCACGCCCGCGCAACGGAACGGACGCATAGGCGGCGATACCGTTCTGATCGAGAATGTCGCGCTGCCGAACGGTGGCGTCGATCTTGTTGCGCGTCACCACCGCGGACTTCTCGGTGCGGACCACGTCGTCGCACAGCGTGGTGGAACGCTCGACCGTCCACACCGGCGGACCACCGACGTTGACCAGCGTGTACTGCGTGGTGTCGTCGAGAACGTTGAGTTGGGCGATGGCGAATCCGACGCTGCGTGCAGCGAGCTCGACCGTTGTTCGTAGTGCAGGCGTGGTGGCTTCGACGTCCAAGTAGCGCCGCGCGGAATCACTCTGCCTACGAACTTGGGATCGGCGGTTGGGTGACGCCGAATCGTCGTCCACCTGCGCCTCCCAGCGTGTTCTGCGGCCGCCTCGCTGTCGGTGGCAGCCGTGACAAGCTTAGCCGCCTTTCACAGCGAAGGAAGTCGCGTGTGCAGCAATCGGTGCCGAAGCAAAGCGGCCGCTAATCGAATCCCGTCGGGTGACGGCGTGGCTGTGGACCGACCCCGATGGCCGTCGTCGTACGCGAATGCGCCGAGCGCGGTGAGATCTGCCAGCACGTCGTCGGCCAGCGAAGATGCAGTGTCCGACGCCACCGGGCCGTCGCGGTGGGTCCACCCCTCGGCGTCGAGCATTTCGGTGAGCAGGTCTTCGATGTCGACCGGCCGGGACCCGCGGGCTATGTCGGCCAGAACGACTTCGGCGGCGATGGTGTCGGGGTGATACGCGGTGCCCACGGCCCGGCTCACCAGAATCGACCACATCCGATCGGCACTGATGCCCTTCGCGCGGGTCGTCGGCAGCAGTCGGCCGCGGTACTTGCGTAGCAGTCCCAGCCGCTGCAGTAACCGTCGGACACGCAGAACCGGCACCGTCTCCAACTCCTCACCTGAGGGGAAAGGCCACTCGCGCGGTGTCCACAGCGCGCCTATCGCACGTTGCACGACGGTGTCGGACAGGTAGCCCCTGTCGGTGAGGGTGACGCCGTCGCCGATGATGGCCAGCATGCCTTCGAGGCGCCGAACGCAGGAGTACGCCGGTTCGACGGCGTCGTGCAGTTGCCCAGCCACGTCGCGATACAGCTCGGCGCGCGGAGGGCTGTACCGGGTCCACAAGGCGATGCGGTGGTCGAGGATCTGTTCGAGCAGCACCCCGCCGGCGCGCTCCGAGCGCAGCACCGACTCGGTGATGCGGCGGCGCTTCGTCACGACGGCACGCTCGCGAAGCGGCGGACCGCCCATGTCCCTCGGCGCGAATTCGCCTGCGACCGTGGCTACTTCGAGGGTTTCGCCGATAAGGTCCGCAACCGCACGTTCGGTCCCCTCGGGTATTTCCTGCCAGGTGAGCAGATCGGTGTCCTCGGGGCCGATACCGGATCCGGCCACGGTGTCCAGATAAAGCCTGTGCCGCGCGGGTTCGTCGTCGACCTGCAGCAACAGGAGCGTCTGGGCGCTGCGGGCGATGTCGGCATACCGGGCGTGGCCGAGACGGTCCAGCAGGTCCGCGAGGGCGAGGGCGACGTCCCGAGCGCGGTCCGCGTCGTCGACGAGCAGGCGCAGGTGTTGCCACAGGAACGTCTGAACGGAATTCTGCGTCGGGCCTCCCGGCGGGGACACGCTGCGAAGGCCCTCCCACCCTGCCTGCGCATCCGCGGCCGACGCCGGATCCACCGAGTCGAGATACGACAGTGCGGCTGCCACCGCCTCGTCGACGCCGCGGTCTCCGCCGCGTGCGCCGCCGTGTCCGTCGTCGAAGTCCACGGTTCTACTGTCCCACGGCAGGCGGGCTGGTGTCCGAGCCGTCCTAGACTTGCCGGCGTGAACGTGCTCGAGGAACTGAGGGTCCCGGCGGGAGAAGCTGCGGCGGGAATGTTGCCGCGGCTGGCGTCCGTACTGGACGGCGACGCCCCGGCAGTCCTTCCGGTTCCGTCGTGGGACGCCCGCGAAACAGCGCGGCTGCGTGACGCTCTCGCGCCGGGGACCGCCATCGAGGAAGGCGCCGCCCTCGTCGTCGCGACCTCCGGCACCACGGGCACTCCGAAGGGCGCAATGCTGCCCGCGTCGGCACTACGCGCGAGCGGTACCGCCACCCACGATCGGCTCGGCGGTCCCGGTTCGTGGTTGCTTGCCTTGCCGGCGCACCACATCGCGGGTCTGCAGGTGCTGCTGCGCAGTGTGCTGGCCGGCACCGACCCGGTGATTCTCGACGTGTCCGCCGGCTTCGACCCGTCGGCTCTGCCCGCTGCGGTTGCTTCGATGTCGGGGCGCCGGTACACCTCGCTCGTGCCGACGCAGTTGGTCAAGGCGCTCGACGACCCGGCAGCCGTCGAAGCGCTCGCCGAGCTCGACGCCGTACTGCTCGGCGGGGCAGCGACCCCGATTCCTCTGCGCGAGCGCGCAACTGCGGCGAATATCACCCTCGTGCGCACCTACGGCATGAGCGAAACCGCGGGCGGATGCGTGTACGACGGCGTGCCACTCCACGGCACGCAGCTGCGCATCGAGTCGGGCCGGGTGCTCCTCGGCGGCGCCACCCTTGCCCTCGGATACCGAGGAATGCCGGCCCACCCCGCGTTCGCCGACACCGGATGGTTCCGCACGGACGACGCGGGCACCGTCACCGACGGCGTCCTGAGCATCCTCGGCAGACTCGACGAGGCCATCTCCACCGGCGGACTGACCGTCGTCCCCCAGGTCGTCGAAGCCGCACTGGCCACGCACCCGGCGATCCGCGAATGTGCCGTAGTAGGCCTCCCCGACCTTCGTCTCGGCGAACGCGTCGTCGTCGCGGTCGTCGCCGGCGAGACGGTCACCCTCGGCGAGCTGCGCGATCACGTCGGACGCACCCTCGACCTCACTGCCGCTCCGCGGGAGCTCTACCTCGTCGACGCCCTGCCCACCCGCGGTCCCGGGAAAATAGACAGAGCAGAGCTGAAAGCACGCCTGTCCGATATGTTGCCCCGGTGAACAACCGATCCGCTCGCGCACTGGTGGCCGTCATGGCAGGCGCGGGCGCACTCCTCGGAGCCTGCGCCGCGGTCGTGTGGCACGTAGCGGTCCCCGGTGAAACGGACTCGTACGCGGCCCGGCCCGGGTGGTTTCCCGTTTCCGTGTATTTCGTGATCGCCGGAGTTCTGATCGCCCTCTTCGTCGCCTCGTTTCTCGTCGACGCAGGGCTGCGCGTCCGGACGACGCGGCAGCATTCCCCGGCGGGATTGTGCATTCTGCTGCTCGTGCTTGGCGGCGTCCTCGGCGCAGGCGCCGCCTCGGCGTGGACGAGGTGGCCGCCGCAGCCAACTTCGGCTGCAGCTCTCGTTCCAGTGGATTCGTGGACGAACCCGGTCGTGGACGACTACTGGCAGGCACCGGCAGGCAACAGGACCGAACCTCTCCGGCTCGTCATCGATGCAGGCCCGGGTCAGTCGACGTCCGAGTCGTTCGTCAGCAGCGTTTACGCCCACGACGATCAGTCCGATTTCCGTCCGGTGATCGATCAGCCGTGGACGGTGTTTCCCGTCGGCGGGGTGGTGGTCGCCGGGGTGTTTGCGTTGTCGCTGAGCCTGGGCGATGTGCGACTCACTCGACACCAAGGCTGACCGACGTGCAAGCATTCTGCAGATGAGCACTCTTGTCTGCTTCCACGCCCATCCCGACGACGAGGTCTTCACCACCGGCGGCGTCATGCGGCTCGCCGCGGACGCGGGCCATCGAGTCGTGCTCGTGACGGCCACCGACGGCGCGTTGGGCGAATTTCCCGAGGGCATCCTGAGCGAGGGCGAGACTCTCGCTCAGCGCCGTCAGGCCGAGCTGGCGAGTTCCGCACAGGTCCTCGGGGCCGCCCGGGTCGTCATGCTGCACTACGCCGATTCGGGTATGGCGGGCACGGCCGACAACGACAATCCCGACGCCTTCTGCAACGCCGACGTCGACGAAGCGGCCGCAAAGCTCGCATCGGTGCTGACCGAGGAGAACGCCGACGTCGTGACGATCTACGACCCGAATGGCGGCTATGGGCACCCCGACCACATCAAGGTCCATTTCGTGGGACTGCGCGCAGCCGAGCTCGCCGGTACGCGGCACGTGTACGAGACGACGACCAACCGGGACCATATGCGTCGTCTGATGGAGGCGAACCCCAACTGGTCCGACGAGAACACTCCCCCGGACGTCGAGACGTTCGGCCTGCCGGAGTCCGAGATCACCACGGTGATCGACGTCAGCGCTGCGATGGACGCCAAGCGTGCGGCGATGGAGGCTCACGCCACCCAGGTCGGCGATTTCGGACCGTTCCTGGAGATGCCGCACGACATGCTGGAATCCGCATTCGGCCGCGAGTGGTTCCGCCGCGTCGGGGATGGCCCGGGCCTGACCGAGACCGAACTTCCGCTCTGACGGTCGGTCCCATTTACGCCACTGCGTCGGTTATCGGTCTCGAAACAAACTCGGAGACGGTATGGTGATGCCGTTATCTCAGGGGACGGGAGGCCGCGAGAGCACATGGTGTCGTCAGTCGGTATGTCCATGGGTTCGAACGGTGTGCGGGCCGTGCGTACCACCGACGGCCTGGTGTTCTCGGTGGAGCAGTTCCCGTCGGCCGGCCCGGTTCCTGATGCCGACGACGTCGCGCACGCCATCCGCGCCATCGTCGATCGTGTCGACGCGCCTCACTCGCTGGGCGTTGCGTTCCCGGATCCGTCTTACAGCAAGGCCCTGAAAGCAGCGCTGGTCGAGGAGTACGTCTCCGAGGTGCACATCATCTCGGAGATCTCCGGAACCGTCGAGATGCTTCGCGCCGACGCCGACTTTCGGTATCGCACCGTCGCGCTGTACGACCTCGGGGCAACCGGGCTCGAGCTGACGGTCGCCGATATCGAGAGTGGCACGGTGTACGCCACCACCCGTTCGGCGGAGCTCAGCGGTATGTCCATCGACCTGGCCGTTCGTGATCACCTCCTCACGCTCGACATCCTCGCCGAACCGCGAACTCACGACGAGGAGTCGTCGCTGCTGGCCTTCAGCCGGGAGATCAAAGAGGCACTGTCCTCGCACGAAGCGACGCAGACGTCCGACGGCCAGTTTCCGTTGATGGACCGGCGCATGCTGGACCTGCAGATCATTCGCTCGGCCGAGCGGTCGGCCATTGCCCTGCGCGATCTGACCGAGATGTCGGAGATCCCGCCCGAGGTCGTGGTCGCCATCGGCGGCGGTGCCCGCATCCCCCTCGTCGAGGAGGTTCTGCGGCGCTATCTGCGCATTCCCGTCGTCGTGCCGCCGGAACCCGAGCTGGTCGCCGCGCAGGGAGCAGCTCTGTACGCAGCCAGGGTCGACGCGGTCCGGCCCGCCACACCGCCGTCGTCCCGTCGCAGCGCCCGAACGCTGTTGACGCCGCTGCTGCGCTTCGGCCTGCCGTCCGTTGCGATCCTCGGCTTCCTGTCCTGGATGCTCTGGCCCGACGCGACCGCCGACCGTTCCGTAGCCGGAACGCCTGTCACGACAATCGCGGAGACCGCTGGGG
>NZ_JBAWFH010000197.1:0-1832 GCF_049591685.1 Rhodococcus sp. (in: high G+C Gram-positive bacteria)
GCCCCGTGGTTCGCACCTGTCCCGTTGCTGGTGGCAGCCGCGGGTACACGCCTCTCCGCACGAGCAGTCGGGAGCATTGCCGGAGCGGTGGCAATGACGAGCTTGCTGTTCTACTACGTGGAGATGATCGGCTGGCCCACCACGCTGCTGATTGCCGTCTTGCGCGCCGCTTCGTGGATGCTCGCCGTCCGGCTGACGGTCGTGGCCGCCCGGCTTCTGCCGCTGGCTGGAGCGATTTTCGTGCTCCCGTGCACGATCGCCGCGCTCGAGCTCCTGGCACTGCGGGGCTCGCCGCACGGGGCGGCAGGGAGCCTCGCGTACAGCCAGATGGCCGTGCCAGGAGTGGTTCAGATTGCGGCACTCGGCGGCGTGTGTGCGGTCGTCTTCCTGGTGCTTCTCCCGGGCGCGCTGGTCGGCCTCTGTCTCTCGAGGCGCTTCCCTCATGCGGAGCATCGAACGGCACGCGCCCTGGTTGGTGCAATCATCCTCGCCGTAGCGCTATTCTCCGCTGCTCGGATCCATGCTCCGCCGTCCGGACGAACCGTGCCGGTCACTCTCATCGCGACGAACGGGTACGATGGTGTCCCGACCGAGTGGGAGGATGTTTGGTCGATGTACCGCTCGGCGATCATCGAATCTGCCACACCTGGCGGGCTCGTGGTGCTACCCGAGAAGCTCGTCCTGCTCGACCGCGACGATGCTGCCCGTGCCGCCCAGGACGTTCTCGCGGTAGCGCACACGATCGGCGCCGCAGTTATCATCGGGATCGAGACACACGACCAAGGAGTCTACTCCAATCGCGCGCTACTGGCGGCGCCGGATGGGAGCGCCACTTGGTACGACAAACAGCGACTCGTCCCCGGCTGGGAGGCGCGCAACAGCCCCGGTTACTCCCCTGTGTTTCTCGAGGTCGTGAATACACGGGTCGGCATCGCCATCTGCAAAGACATGCACTTCCCCGAAATCGGTCGGCAATACGCGGGGAACGCAGCGATCATGGTAGTTCCAGCCTACGACTTCGGTCGCGACGGGTGGATGGGGGCACGAATGACGGCGTTGCGGGCCGTAGAGAACGGCTACTCGGTTGCGCGCAGCGCGCGGAACGGCCTGGTGAGCGCATATGACCAAAGGGGTCGTGTGATCGTCGAGCGACCGGTGGGCGATCGTATAACCGTTGCGACGACGATCCTCCCAGCCGCTGGAGCCGCCACCCTTTATGGTCGGGTGGGCGACGTGTTCGGGTGGCTCTGCGTAGGCGGAATCGTCCTGCTGTGGAGCTGGCTCGCATTAGCCCAGCGGTGGGAGAGGATAACCTTGCGCATGCACCGCTGAGCCAGGCCGCTGAACAAGCATCGCGGCAGCCGCAGGTGATCTCTCCCGCGGCTGCCGTGCAATCCTCACGCAATCGGCGCTACCCCCCGCGCCCTGGCCGTATCTCCTTTACGGCGTGCAAGCGCTAGTTTGGAAACCAGAATCGTTCAACTGACGATGTGTCCCTCTCCCAACACAGGTGGCTCATGCCGGAAAAAGGCGAAAGACCGTCCGACCCACAGGCTGAGGAGGCGAAGGAAATGCACGCCGAAGCAAGCAACAAAGACCACTTGGCCAGCCAGGCGCCCTCTCGCTTGGAGAGACAAATGGTCGGGCTCTTGGAGGACCTCCTGCCAGGAAAGCACAGAGTTTTGATCGACGGCAAAGCGCTCCCCCTCTCGGAAACCGCGCACCGGCTTGCCGCCCTCAACTTCTCATTCGGCAATGATTTTGTGGGCGTGGTGCGGGCTGCGGTACAAGAGGCGAAGTACCGCCGGGCGACTTGGGAAAATCCGTTGACC
>NZ_JBAWFH010000198.1:0-14199 GCF_049591685.1 Rhodococcus sp. (in: high G+C Gram-positive bacteria)
ATTGCTGCCAGTACAGCGTCACCGGAACTCCGGTTCCCGGCGCTATATCGACGAGTTCACCTGCGGCCTCGGCACGTTCGATCTGTTGTCGGGGCAACACCGCCCAACCGATCCCCAACCGGACCGCCTCCAGGAAGTCTGCGGACGAGGGCACGTAGCTGCGACGTGCAGAACGCTTCGGTCCGCCCCACTGATCCATGTAGCGCTCCTGGAGGTCGTCGGCTCTGTCGAACACGATCATCGGGGCTCGGGTCAACGATTCGGGGGAGGTACCGGCTCCGAACCATCTGTCGCGGAATGCGGGGGAGCACATGGGTCGATATCGCATGACGCCGAGCCGGGTTACCGAGCATCCCTGTACCGGCTTGGCAGTTGCAGTCACCGCCGCCATGACGCTGCCCTGCCGAAGCAACTCCGCGGATTCGTTCTGGTCCTCCCGTCTGATGTCGAAGTCGATGTGGTCGGACACGCCGGCGAGTGCGGGCAACACCCAGGTGTTCAAGGAGTCGGCGTTGACGGCCAGAGCGATGGTGACGGAACCGGCGTCGCTGGAGTCGATCGTCGCCTCGGCAACGAGAGAACGGATTTGATGCGCGAGTCGAAGAAACGGGGTCCCTGCCTCGGTGACGCATACCGGCTTCGACCGCTGGAGCAGAACAGCTCCGGCTGCCGTCTCGAACGCTTTGATGCGTTGGCTGATCGCCGAGGGCGTGACGTGAAGTTTTCGGGCTGCCGCATCGAACGAACCTTCTTCGATGACAGTGGCCAAGGCATCGAGCTGAGGGAGGTCGACAGTCAACATAAGCCACTCTAACCTGACATTCGAAACATTCGCTGTACTAAAAACCCAAACCGCCATACCTTTGGCCTCGAGTCACAGTATTCGTCCTGAAATCCCCTGCGTTGCAAAGAAAGAAACCACCATGAAGCTCACCAAGTTTTCTTCCGCCGTTGCCGTGGGCTCTGCCCTCGCGATCGCTGCTGTAGCTGGTTGTTCGTCTCCTGACGCCGCAGCTGCGGAGCCCGAGGCCGCCACTGCATCGGCCCCCACCATCGTTATGGTCCACGGCGCCTGGAGCGATTCCAGCCCCTTCGACGAGGTCGGCGCCCAACTCCGCGATAAGGGCTACCAGGTCGTGAATTTCGCCAACCCGCTTCGTTCCCTCGGCGGTGACACCGCATACCTCAACTCCTTCCTCGATACCCGCACCGAAGGCCCTGTCGTTCTGGTCGGGCACTCGTACGGGGGAGCAGTCATCGGCGGCGCCGCGGCCGCGGACCCCGACGTGACAGCCCTGGTCTACCTCAATGCTTTCGTCCCCGAAGTTGGCGAAACCATTCTCGAGCTTGCTGCCCACGGTGGGCCGGTCGACTCCGCAGCACTATTCGACAAAGCGCCGTTCGCCGGTGAGCAGAACGTGGACCTCTACCTCAAGCCCGAACCCTTCGCCGGCGGCTTCGCGAACGGACTGTCCGACGAGCAGCAGGCCGGATACTTCGCCAAGCAGCGTCCGATCACGTACGCCGCACTGGGTGAGCCTGCAGGCGAACAGGCATGGAAGACCCTGCCGTCCTGGTACGTCGCCGGGACCGAGGACCACAGCGTCGACATCGAGACCCAGCGGTGGATGGCCGAGCGCGCCGGCTCCACACTCACCGAGGTCGAGGCCAGCCACCTGACGATGGTCGCGGAACCCGCAACCGTCACCGGCGTCATCGAATCTGCAGCCGCAGCAAATTGATTCTCGTCAACCGACAACAGGAAAGCAGATCATCATGAGCAAGCCCACCATCGTCATTGTTCACGGCGCCTGGAGCGACTCCAGTCCCTTCGACGCAGTTGATGCACTCCTGAAGAACGACGGGTTCTTCGTCACGCATTTCGCCAATCCGCTGCGCGCGCTCGGAGCAGATACTGATTATCTTGCGTCGTTCTTGCGGACCCGTACCCAGGGCCCCGTCGTGCTCGTCGGTCACTCCTACGGCGGAGCCGTCGTCGGTGCCGCCGCCGTCGGCAACAGTTCGGTGAAAGCACTCGTCTACCTCAACGCCTTCGTTCCCGAGGCCGGAGAAACCATCCTCGACCTCGCCGGCCACGCAGGTCCCGTCGACGCCGACGCTCTCTTCGACAAAGCCGAGTTCCCCGGTGAACACAACGTCGATCTCTATCTCAAGCCCGAAGCATTCGCCGGAGGTTTCGTCAACGGTCTTCCCGACGAGTTGGCGTCGACCTTCTTCGCCAAACAGCGCCCGATCACCTACGCCGCGTTGAGTGAGCCTGCCCGCGCAGACCAGGCATGGAAGACGTTGCCGTCCTGGTACATCGCCGGGACCGAGGATCACAGCATCGCCTATCAGACCCAGCTGTGGATGGCCGAACGAGCAGGCTCGACCCTCACGACCATCGACTGCGGTCACCTCTCGATGGCGGCCGATCCGAAGACCGTCGTTCGCATCATCACCGAGGCAAGCTCCTCATGACCGACTCCCACACCTCATCGACGGTCGAAGTGCCGGTGGAATCCGACGTACCCATCGACGGCTTCACTGCGCATTACGCTCATGTCAACGGTATCCGGCTGCACTACGTGACTGGCGGGCGAGGCGTCCCCTTGGTGCTGCTACCGGGATGGCCACGCACCTGGTGGCAGTTTCGCAAGATTATGCCCGCATTGGCCGAGCAGTACACCGTGATCGCCGTCGATTTGCGCGGGATGGGTGACTCGGACAAGCCGGAAGGCGGATACGACAAGAAGACCATGGCCCAGGACGTCTATCAGCTGATCAAGTCGATGGGCTACGACGACGCATACATCGCAGGCGAGGACATCGGCTCCATGGTGGCCTACAGTTTTGCCGCCAACCACCCGGAGGCAACACGCAAACTTGCTCTCTGGGAGGTGGGCCACCCGGGAGAACCCTTCAACGCAATGCCTCTGCTTCCGCAGCCGGGACAGGCAAGTCCCTGGTGGTTCTCGTTCAATCAGGTCGAGGGGCTACCAGAGTTGTTGCTGGTGGACCGTTTCCGGCTCGTGGTGGACTGGCTGATAGACCACCAGGCAAATGACCCGGGCGCCATCGACGAGGCCAGCCGTTCCATTTACGCCGCCGCCTACGAGCAGCCGGGTGCCGTGAGCGCGGGAAACAAGTGGTACCGAGCCTTCGCCCAGGACATCGCAGACGCTGCCGACTACCAGGAACTGACGATGCCAGTTCTCGGTCTGGGTGGGCTCTACTTCCCCTTCGTGCCAGCCTTGCTGGAGGGCAGAGCAAAGGATGCGCGGTTCGTCGAGTTCCCGGGTGCCGGTCACTATCTCGCCGAAGAACGTCCCGAGGACCTCGTTCGCGAACTGAAGGCCTTCTTGTCATCGGACCCGCAGCGCGAGCCGGAGGGTGCCGAATAGCAACTTGGTTTCCCAGCGGTCGCAGCACTCGGCGACCGCTGGGGGGTAAGGCCCAGCCCTCAGCGGTCGCGATTGTTCATAGCATTGGCGAGCATGTGCATAGCGGCGGTGGTGGACAGTGCACGCACGCTGGCGCGGTCGCCGGGAAGCCGGAGGGTGCGGGCGACTGTCGGACGGTCGGTAGTGGCGACAGCGATGCACACTGTGCCCACCGGTTTGAGATCCGTGCCGCCACCGGGTCCTGCGACGCCACTGGTCGACACCGCGATATCGACGCCGATCCGGGTCAACGCGCCCTCGGCCATCCGGGCTGCCACCTGTTCGCTGACGGCACCGTGTTGTTCGATCATCTCGGCGGGCACGTCGAGGAGTGCGGTCTTTGTCTCGTTCGCGTACGACACCACCGCGCCGATGACATACGCCGACGATCCTGCGCGTTCGGTCAGGCGTGCCGCGATCATCCCGCCCGTGCATGATTCCGCGGTGGCGATGCGGTGGTCGGTCAACTTCATCGCGACGATGTCGTCGATGGTGGACCCGTCGGTCGAGAAGATCCGCGAGCCGTGACTCTTCTCCAAGAGCTCTGACACGTCCGTGTAGGCGGCTGCCGCTGATTCAGCGAAACGGGTCACGATCTCGAGCTCGCCGAGCCGCAGGCAGGTGGTGATCTCGAGCTCTTCGAAACCAGGAATGTCCCGCTCCGCGGTGCGCAACGTTGCGGCGAGGTCGGCTTCGGACAGCCCATATGCGCGAATGGTCTCCTGACGAATATCTGCGCGGCGCAACAAAACCTGGGCGACCGGTGCGCTCTCGATGGCCTCGGGCCACATCGCCTGCAATTCTCGAGGGGGACCCGGCAGAATCAAGATGGCAGGCAGGGCTCCGGAGGGCTCGGCCGCGATGGCGACCCCCGGCGCAGTTCCCGTCGGCGAAATGGACTGCGCGCCTTGTGGAACCATCGCCTGCTTGCGAATACCAGCGCGCAGCGGCTCGGACTCAATCGCGGAACTCATCCGGCCTCGCCAGCGCTGAACGATCGCATCGATGCGTTGCTCGAGATCTACGTCGAGGTGCAGCTCGCGGCCGTACAGGGCGGCGACGGTTGCGACCGTCAGATCGTCGGCGGTCGGGCCCAAGCCTCCGGTAGTGACAATGAGGTCGACACGTTGATCCGCGAGAAACTGCAATTGGGCGCTTAAATCGCCCGGCCGGTCACCGCACACGGTGATGTGCGCAACGTCCACTCCCATTTCGAGGAGTCGCTGCGCAACCCATGGGCCGTTTCGGTCGGTGACCCGGCCGGCCAGAACCTCGGTCCCCGTCACCACCACACCCGCTCGCACTACCATTCCTCGACTTTACCGACGGGCGGCGACAACGCGGCTACTTGCCGCAACGGGGGCAGCCGCAGCAGGAACGGCGACGACGCTGCAGGCTGACGGCTCCGTGTGAAGACATGCCAGGGAAGCGTTGCTCGTGTGAAGATGTGCGCATGGCCGGAAACTCCCGCGAGCCAGGCCGGTCGGTGGCTTCTCGCCTGCTCGCGGTACTCGGGGTGTTCAGTGAGGACAGGGCGACCCTAACGCTGTCCGAGATCGCGTCCGGTGCCTCGTTGGCGCCCGCGACGGCGCACCGGCTCGTTGCCGAACTCGTCGAGTGGGGAGCGTTGGTTCGCACCGATGCCGGCAGGTATGTCGTGGGCCGACGGTTGTGGAAGCTCGGCATGCTTGCGCCGGACCAGTCGGACCTCAGGGACGTCGCATCACCGTTTCTGCATGACATCTACGGTGCGACCTTGGCGACGGTACATCTGGCCATCCGTGACGGTGACCAGGTGCTTTACCTCGACAGGCTGGCCGGTCACGCGTCGGTGCCTGCGGTCAGCCGTATCGGTGCTCGCCTCCCGCTGCACGCGACGGGAGTAGGGAAGGTTCTGCTGGCCTATGCGCCCGAAGAAGTGCGCGATCGGGTGCTGGGTTCTCTCGACCGGATGACGCCGTACACGGTGACGCAGGTCGGCAAGCTCGTGAGCGAACTGCGACGGGTACATCGTGACGGATTCGCCCAGACCGTGGAGGAAATGACATTGGGAGCGTGCTCGGTGGCAGTGCCTGTTCGTCGGCGCAACGACGAAGTGATTGCGGCTCTCGGCGTCGTGGTGCCGAACTTGGGGCGCGATCGCGCGAAACTCGTTGCATCGCTGCAGGTCGCGGCCAACGGCATTCGGCGAAGTTCTTCCGCCTAGTTTCCACTGAGTGAAAAACATCGCTTGGTGTGTCGGCGATCACGGTGTGTACTCGACATCATGCGTACCGAAGTAGCCATCATCGGCGCAGGCCCAGCAGGCCTGCTGCTTTCCCATCTGCTCGCCGAACAGGGCGTCGACTCCATTCTGATCGAGACCAGAAGTCAGGAGTACGTGCTCTCCCGCATTCGCGCCGGAATTCTCGAGCATTCCACCGTGCAGCTACTCGACGACATCGGGCTCGGCACCCGGCTGCACGCCGAGGGTCAGGAGCACCGCGGAATATACCTGCAGTGGCCCGAAGAACGGCAGCACATCGACTTCACCGACCTCGTCGGACGTAGCGTCTGGGTCTACGGTCAGACCGAGGTGACCAAGGACCTCGTCGCGGCACGCGAGGCCGCAGGACAGCAAATCTATTACGAGGTGTCCGACACTGCACTGCACGATATCGAATCCGATTCCCCCTACGTCACTTTCGTGGATTCGTCCGGAACCGAAGTGCGTATCGATGCCGCGGTGATCGCGGGCTGCGACGGCTCGTTCGGACCCAGCCGAGCAGCCATGCCGGACAAGGTGCGAAACACCTGGGAACGGACTTACCCGTACTCCTGGCTCGGGGTTCTCGCCGACGTCGCGCCCTCGACGGACGAGTTGATCTATGCGTGGCACGAGGACGGCTTCGCGATGCACTCGATGAGGTCGTCGACCGTCAGTCGGCTCTACCTACAGGTGCCCAACGGCACTGACGTCAACACATGGTCCGATCAGCAGATATGGGACGCGCTTGCGAAGCGGCTCGGCCACGGGCAGAACGGGTGGGAGCTCGAGCCAGGGCCCATCACGGAAAAGAGCGTGCTCCCCATGCGCAGCTACGTGCAGACGCCGATGCGTCACGGCAACCTGTTCCTTGCAGGCGACGCGGCCCACATAGTGCCGCCGACCGGAGCGAAAGGCCTCAACCTGGCGGTCGCCGACGTCGCGCTGCTCGCGCCGGCGTTGACCGCGCTGCTGCGCAAGAAGGACGGCGGGCTCGCTGATTCTTACAGTGACGACGCCCTTCGCCGCGTGTGGCGATGCACCCACTTCTCCTGGTGGATGACGACGATGCTGCACACGAGCGCCGACCCGTTCGACGCGCAGCTACAGCGCTCACAGCTGCGGTGGGTCGCCAGTAGCCAGGCCGGTGCGACCGGGCTTGCGGAAAACTACGCAGGCCTACCCATCGGTTTCTGACGCGCCACCGCCGAGATCGAGGTTGCGTCGCAGGATTCCGGAAATATGCGTACGCAACTTCGATCTCGGCGTAAAGGGTGACTGTCAGCCGACGCGCTCGAACACGGCCGCGAGTCCCTGTCCGCCGCCGATGCACATGGTCTCGAGTCCGTACCGAGCCTCTCGGCGCTGCATCTCACGCAGCAGGGTCGCGAGGATCCGTCCGCCCGTCGCACCGACGGGGTGTCCCAGCGAGATCCCGGAACCGTTGGGGTTGAGACGGGCATCGTCGGGTTCGATTCCCCAGGTGCGCAATACGGCAAGGGTCTGCGCCGCGAAGGCTTCGTTGAGTTCGATGACGTCCATGTCGGCCAAGCTCAGGCCGAGCCGGCCGAGGGCCTTCTCGCTGGCGGGCACCGGACCGATGCCCATGGTGCGAGGGGGTACACCGGCAACGGCCCAGCCGACCATCCTGGCCATCGGCCGGAGCCCCAGTGCGGCGGCCTTTTCCGGTGTCGTGACGATCGCGAGAGCTGCGCCGTCGTTCTGTCCGCTCGCGTTGCCCGCGGTGACGGTGGATTCGGGGTCGATCTTGGCGCGGATCGCCCGAAGTCCGGACAGGGTTTCGACGCTCGTGTCGGCGCGCGGGTGCTCGTCCGTGCTCACCATGACGGGCTCGCCGCGCCTTTGCGGAACGGCTACGGCAATTGTCTCTTCGGCGAAGATGCCGTTGTTCTGTGCTGCCACGGCCTTCTGGTGGGACATGACTGCGAGCGCGTCCTGGTCTGCGCGGCTGATGGAGAACTCGGCGCGCAGGTTTTCGGCGGTTTCGATCATGCCGCCGGGCACGGGATAATTCTTGCCTCCAGCGGTCACACGGGCACGAGCAAGCCTGTCCGACAATGCAAGTGCCTCGGCCTTGACGCCCCACCGCATGCCCGTGGCGTAGAATTCGGCCTGGCTCATGCTCTCGACCCCGCCCGCGAGTACGAGGTCACTGCCACCGGACTGAACCTGCATGCAGGCCTGCAGTACAGCTTGCAGTCCTGAGCCGCAGCGACGGTCGATCTGCTGACCGGGAACGTCTACACCGAGGCCCGCGTCGAGCGCCGCTACTCGGCCGATCGCAGGTGCGTCGCCGTTGGGGGATGCCTGGCCGAGGATGACGTCGTCGACGTCGGACCCGGAAATGCCCGTACGCGAGACCAATTCGGTAATGACGGTAGCGGCCAGGGATTCGGGTGTGATGTCACGAAAGACACCACCGAAGCGTCCGATGGGGGTGCGAAGGGGTTCGCAGATGACGGCGTCAGGCATGGCGCTTTCCTTTGTGTTCGGTGGACTGCGAGTGCACGCGGTACAGGTCTCTCTCGATAGCGGCGGCGGCTCGCAGCAGAGGGGGCAGTAGATGTTCTCGGACGGCGTCGGCGGTGTGCCGCGCGGCCTGGGTCGACACGTTGGCGGCAGCGGTCACGTCGCCGGAGTGGTCGCGGATGGGTGCCGCAATCGACCGCAAACCTTCTTCGAGTTCTTGGTCGACCAGGCAGAACCCCTGCGTGCGGACGGCCTCGAGCTCGGTCCGCAGAGCCGCGATGTCGGTGATCGTCCGCCCGGTGAGGGCAAGAGGCTGCAGCCGATCGAGGTATGCGTCGAGACGCTGTGCCGGCAAGCCTGCCAACAGGACTCGACCCATCGACGTGGCGTAGGCAGGAAAACGGGTTCCGATCGTGATCGACACCGTCATAATCCTGCTGACGGGCACACGAGCGACATAGACGACGTCGTCACCGTCGAGAATCGACACGGACGACGACTCACGAACCTGCTCGGCCAGCAATTCGAGGTGCGGACCGGCGACTTCGGGCAGCGACAGCGACGACAGATAGCTGTAGCCCAGCTCGAGCACCCGCGGTGTCAGCCAGAACATCGACCCGTCGCTCCGGACGTAGCCGAGTTCGACGAGTGTCAGCAGAAACCTTCTGGCCGTCGCGCGGGTGAGGGCGGTGGCCCGGGCGACATCGGACAGTGTCTGTCTCGGATGCTCGGCATCGAAGGCGCGGATGACCGAGAGTCCCCGTGCCAGGGACTGCACGTAATCGGGTGACGGCCCGGATTCGGTCATCTGTTCTCCGCTTCCTTCTCTGCGGCAGTTTCGGCCAATGCAGTATTGGCCATTGCGAAGGCGGCGTTGCTGTTCGGGACCCCTGTGTACACGGCGGTATGAAGGAACACCTCTGCGAGTTCGCCGGGATCGATGCAGCCGCGCAACGCGGCTCGAATGTGCATGTCGAGTTCGTGCTGGTTGCCGACAGCGGTGAGTATCGCCAACGTCAGCAGACGCCGTGTGCGATGGTCCAGGCCTGGCCTCGTCCAGATGTCACCCCATGCGGTGCGGGTGATGAAGTCCTGAAACGGAGCTGTGAACTCGGTGGTGCGCTCGATGCTCCGGTCGACGTGATAGTCGCCGAGAATTGTTCTGCGGACGCGCATTCCGGCCACGTGCGCTGCGTGTCGCCCTGCGTCGTACTTGTCGCCCGCAATGTGAGCCAGCAGGAGCCGGGTCACCTCACCGGCCTGTTCGACGTTGGCGAGGTGGGCAGCAGGCGAGAGAACGTGAAAGGTCGACTGCGCAATGCTCTCGGCGAGGATCTTCATGTCGTCCGGGGTGGTGGCCGGATCCTGTTCTCCTGCAACGACCAGCGTCCGAGCGGTGATCCTGCCGAGATCTGCGCGATTGTCCCACCCCGCGATGGCCTCACAGCATGCTGCGTATCCCTCGTCGGGGGTCGACACGATCATCGCGCGGTGCCGTGCGGTGAGCTCTGCGTCGCGTTCGGCCAACTCCGGGGTGAACCACCGGCTCACCACGGCATCTGCCAGCGACTCCGTCCCGCCGGATCGTGTTGTGGCCGCTCGATCCAGCCATGCCGCAGGCTCACCGAAGCGCGCCGATGTGCACAGCAGCGACAGGCTCACTACGCGGGCGGGTCGATGGACGGCGATCCACTGGGCAATTGCGCCCCCCAATGAAAGGCCGACGAGATGCACGCGGTCTCGCTCGGCCGAGTCCAGCAGCGTCAGAACATCTCCGGCCAGATCCGACATCGAATACGGGCCGGGGGGCACCAGTGATTCGCCGTGACCGCGGAGATCGACCCTGATGACGTCGGCAACTTCGGACAAAGCGGCGACCTGGGGATCCCACATCGAGCGCGTCGAGCCGAGCGACCCGATGAGGACGACCGTTTCCGTCGACGGTGTACGTGCCGGAACGAGATCGTAGGGCAGTTCGACGCTCACGCTTGTACTCCGTTTCTGTCGTGGACGATCACCAGTACGCGATCGACGATGTCGCCCGAATGGCCGAGATAGTGCGCGGGGTCGAGCAGTTCGCGTACGGCGTCGGCCCTGAGGAATGCGGTGATCGCGGGGTTCTCGTCGAGCGGCGTCGGGGAGGCACATGCGGCCGTGACGATGTCTCGTGCGTCGTCGGTGTGCGCCGACAACGCGGTGGTGACGCGCTCTGCCAGCAGCAACCCGTGTGTGATGTTCAGATTGCGAGCCATGGCATCGGCGTGGACGTGAAGACCACCCAGGCAGGAGGCCAGACGATCGGCGCCGCCGCCGACGAGCCGGACCAGGTCGGTCATCGTCTCCCATTCGGAGTGCCACGCACCGGCGGCTCGCTGATGCTCCTGCTCCATCGACGCGAGAACCGTCGCCACGAGACCGGGGACCCGTCCGACCGCCGCACGAGCGGTGATGGCAGCGACGGGATTTCGCTTGTGGGGCATCGCCGACGAGCCGCCCGGCGTGTCTTCTTCGACCTCGCCCACTTCGGTCGCGCTGAGCAGCGTGACGTCGAGTGCGGGCTTGCCGATCGCGCCGGCTGCCGTCCCGAGGGCACCGGCGATCTCCGAGATCCGAGTGCGGTCGGTGTGCCAGGGAACCGTCTGCGGTGCGAGATCGAGGTCTTCGGCGAGTGCGTCGGCGACGTCGAGACCGTGGGGATGCAGAGCCGCGGATGTGCCTGCTGCACCTCCGAATTGGACGGTCAGTGCCCTCGATGCCCGGGCGAGCGCGTCGTCGGCGCGGACGAGGCCCGCCGTCCACCCCGCGGCTACGGCTCCGAATGTCGTCGGCAGAGCCTGCTGCGTCAGGGTGCGTCCGGCGATCGGGGTATCGCGGTGTCGACGCGCAAGCTCGGCTCCGGCGGAAATGCATGCGTCGAGCGAACGGTGAATGTCGGACATCCCCGCTCTGATCAAGAGCATGAGCGCCGTGTCGAGAATGTCCTGACTGGTTGCACCGGGATGTACCGCAGAACGCGGCACCCCCTGCGGTACCACTCGGGAGCGCAACAACGAGACCAGCGGGATCACCGGATTTCCCCCTCCGGCGGAGGCGAAGCCGAGTTCTGCGAGATCGACTGCACCGGGCTCGGCCAGTTCCGCAGCAGCGGCACCGACGATGTCGGCGTGTTCGGATGCGACGAGACCGCACCGGGAAGCTGCCCGCGTCAGTGCCGCTTCGACGTCGAGCATTGCCGCAACCCATGCCTGGTCGGACACCGTCGCCGCGATGCTCCCAGCACCGAAGATGGGGTCGAATAGTTCGCCTCGTGTCACGAGTTGTCCCGTCACACGTCGAAGAACGGGGTTTCGTCGCCGTCCGGGTCGCTGTCTTGAAGAACCACGTCGAGATGGTATCCGGTCGGAGTTCTGCGGGCGATCAGCTTCTCCCGCTGCCGGGGCTGCAACGAAGCGAGCACGGGGTCGCTCTCGTTCGCCTCCGTCTCGTCCGGAAAGTAGATCCGGGTGACCAATCGATCCAACAAGCCGCGGGCGAAGATGGACAAGTCGATGTGGGGGGCCTCGGTCAGCCCGTCCTCGGCGGGCAACGCGCCGGGTTTGACGGTGTGCACGACAGCGGTGCCCGATGCGTCCGCGACTGCTCGCCCGAATCCGCGGAAACCTGCCGGCGTGAGTGTCGCCCGGCCGCGAACGTCGTCCGGATGATCGAACCGGCCCTCGGCGTCGGCCTGCCAGGTCTCGATCATGGCTTCTGGCAACGACGTTCGATTGCCGTCCAACACCGTTACCGAGATATCGACGCGCCCCACCGCCGTGGCCGGCGCGACGTCGGGGCCGTCGGGCCAGGGGAGTCCGATATGCAGGAAGGGCCCGACGGTTTGCGACGGTGTCTGCCCGAACGGGACGGTGGTGAAGTTGCTTCCGGGTGCGACGGAATATCGAGGTGCGAATACATCTCGAGTGGTCGCCGGGTCTGTTGCAGCTTGCTCAGTCATCGTGGTCGTCGCTTTCGAAGGGAGTGGCGTTTCGTCCCCGTAGGACGATGTCGAAGCGATATGCGATAGCCCATCGATCCTGCGTCGCTTCGTAGTCGAACACGCTGATCATGCGGGCCCGGGCGTCCTCGGGTGCGGAATTGAAAATCGGATCCTGAAAAAACAGGGGGTCGTCCGGGAAGTACATCTGGGTGACCAGGCGCTGCGTGAAGGCGTGGCCGAACAGTGAGAAGTGAATGTGCGCCGGACGCCACGCATTGTGGTGGTTACCCCACGGGTAGATGCCGGGCATGACGGTGGTGAAGCGGTAATTGCCGAGGGCGTCGGTCATGACGCGTCCGACACCGTCGAAGTGCGGATCCAGCGGTGCAGGCCAGCTGTCGCCGGCGTGGCGGTAGCGCCCTGCGGCATTCGCCTGCCAGACCTCGACGAGGGTATGCGGGACGGCACGGCCATCGCTGTCGAGAACGCGGCCGTGCACGATGATGCGCTGCCCCTGGGCTTCACCACCGCGCGCGATCGTGAGGTCGGCATCGGCTGCGGTGACACGCCCTTCACCGAGTACGGGCCCGGTGATTTCGGTCAGGCGCTGGGGGAGGAGCGTGAGCGGCTGCTTCGGGTGCCGCAGGGAGGTGGTGCGGTATTCCGCGAAGTCGCGGGGCGCATGTGCACCGGTCTGATCGCGGTACGCGCCCAAGGTGAATTCGGGACGCTTTGCGTCCGGGGACTCTGAATTCGGTGGTAGGTGAAGCATCGTTTTCCTCACGTTGACTCGTGCCGTGCAACCAGCGTTGCCAACAATGTTCGCATAGCGGCTACATGTTCACAAGACGCACATTGCGCTGTAAGGTCGTCGCCATGATGGACAAAGTCGTGGCGAGTGCTGCCGAAGCCGTAGCCGACATGCCCCACGGAGCATCGGTCGCCGTCGGTGGCTTCGGCCTCGTCGGCGTGCCGGAAATTCTCATCGACGCGGTGCTGACACAGGGCGCGAGCGAGCTGGAGATCATCAGCAACAACTGCGGCACCGACGGATTCGGGCTCGGAGTGTTGCTCGAGCACCACCGGATCCGGCGAACGGTGAGCTCGTACGTCGGGTCCAACAAGGAATTCGCGCGTCAGTACCTCGCGGGCGAGCTCGAGGTGGAGCTCACCCCGCAGGGGACCCTGGCCGAACGTCTCCGTGCAGGCGGAGCAGGAATACCTGCGTTCTTCACCCCTGCCGGCGTGGGAACCCAGGTCGCTGATGGCGGTCTACCGCTGCGGTACGACGGTGCCGGCGGCATCGCAGTTGCCAGTCCACCGAAGGAGACCCGCGAATTCGACGGCGTCACCTACGTGATGGAACGCGGCATCGTCGCCGACTACGCACTCGTTCATGCGTGGAAGGGCGACCGGCATGGAAACCTCGTCTTCCGAGCCAGTGCGCGCAACTTCAACCCGCCTGCCGCCGCGTCGGGACGTATCACCATCGCGCAGGTGGAACACCTCGTCGAGCCGGGCGAGATCGGTCCCGACGACGTCCACACCTCCGGCATTCACGTACAACGCGTTGTCCATGTGGGCAGGGTCGAGGTCGGCATCGAACAGCGAAAGGTACGGGCATGACGACTATGGATAAGGATAGGACGATCATCAAGCGCACCCGCGAGGAAATGGCCGCCCGCGTCGCGGAGGAATTGCACGACGGCGAATACGTCAATCTCGGCATCGGTATGCCGACGTTGGTCCCCAATTATCTGCCCACGGACATCACCGTCGTGTTGCACTCGGAAAACGGGTTGCTCGGCGTCGGGCCGTATCCCACCGAGGACGAGTTGGACCCCGAGGTGATCAACGCGGGTAAGGAAACGGTGACGGTTCTGCCGGGCGCGTCCTATTTCGATTCGTCACAGTCGTTCGGCATGATCCGCGGCGGCCAGGTCGACGTCGCGGTCCTCGGCGCGATGCAGGTAAGCGCCACAGGCGATCTCGCGAACTGGATGATCCCCGGGCATATGGTCAAGGGCATGGGCGGTGCGATGGAC
>NZ_JBAWFH010000199.1:0-1703 GCF_049591685.1 Rhodococcus sp. (in: high G+C Gram-positive bacteria)
AATTTTCAAGCCGCGTAGTGCGTTTCGGAGATTTGACTCCCAATGACTTGTACTGGGAGTCGAGTCTGCGGCTCATACCGTCCTGACCTGTGCAGACGGACACTGTGAATGTATCTCCATGCAGTCAACGGACGGTTGTGGACCCGTAACTCATCACTTACTCATCTTTTTGGCCGAAAGAGATGGGTGCCGTTGGGTTCTTCGGGCAGTTCAGCGCGCCGTTCAGGGAACATGGATTCGCTGGTGCCTAGGGTGAGTTCGTGCCCGAAGCATTCGACGTGATCGACCTGGCGACTTGGATCAGGGGTGAGAGTGAGCCTGGTGGTGACGAGGAGAAGCGCTGGTCCGCGCCCCAGCGGGGGGTAAGTCCCGGTCTGACGGAACGCGGCGCACCTACGCCGCCTGGTGGCGACGCTTCACTAGCTGGTGCGAGCGGGAGGGCCATATCGCATTGCCGGCGCACCCGGTCACCGTCGCCGCCTATCTCGTCGACGCGGCCGACACCCGCACCGAGGCGGGGGAGCGGGCCTACGCCGTTGCCACCTTCGGTACTTGGATCGCCGCGATCAACCATCAGCACCGCACCACCGGGCACCTGTCCCCGTCGGCACATGAGCTCGTGACCGCGACGATGTCGGGGATCCGGCGGGAGTACGCCGCCGCAGGGGACCGCGCCCGCACCCCACGTGATCCGCTGCTGGTCGACGACGTCAAGGTCCTGGTCTGGACGGCGCGGGATCGCGGCCGGGGTTGGGCGGACGAGGTGCTCGAGCGCCGATATTCGGCGATCCTGTTGCTGGGGTTCGCCGGCGCCTTCCGGCGTAGTGAGTTGTCGGAATTGGTATGCGGCGACATCGTCGTACACCGGCAGGACGGTTTGCACGTGCGACTGCGGAAGTCGAAGACCGACCAAGAGGGCAGAGGAGCAGTGAAAGCGCTGCCGTACAGCGAGTCCCACGAGACCTGCCCACCCTGCGCGTACGCCCGTTGGGTCCAGGTCGTTGCCGCGTTCGATGTCGGCGGCCGACCCGCAGTAATTCGCCTGCTCCGCAAACCGGAGTCGTTTCGCGGGCATATCTGCCGCGGGGGAGTGCCCCGTACCGCAGCCCGGTCACCGTTGTTCCGCGCTGTTGCCAAGAACGGCAACCTCGGCGCCACCCCGCTGTCCGGGGCCGCCATCCACCAAACCATTCGACGCCGTGCCGAACACGCTGGCTACGACCACGCCGCCCTCGCCAAGCTCGGCGGGCATTCTCTGCGCGCTGGGTTCGTCACCCAGGGCACCCGCAACGGTGCTGACGGTGCCGCCATCGCTCGCCAGACCGGCCATGCCAGCCGCGATTCCGTGGAGGTCTACCGCCACGAACATGCGCCTCTCGTTGGAAACGCGGTCAACGAGATCGGTTTGTAGGCCCGTGCGCTATTGCACTTCTGGTTCACAAGGGGTATTCCGGCGATCGCAAGCCCTGGCGAACCTATTGAGATTCGCCCGGAATTGGGGCAAACCGTCGGACCACTAGGTTGGCACCGATCATCGGTACAGTAGCAACTTAACTCAAGATGCAATCGCACGGGACCATGCAGTCACCGGCTCCGAACGTGGTGCTAGCTTTCGCCGCTCGGCACTTGTGAACCCGCCCCATATTCCGTAATTTTCTCGACATTCGAGCGAATATTGTAGGCACCGTTCAACAACATGGCAC
>NZ_JBAWFH010000200.1:0-1734 GCF_049591685.1 Rhodococcus sp. (in: high G+C Gram-positive bacteria)
GACTACGCCGACCTCGACGCCGTGGATGCTGCAGCGCTCCAACTCGTCGAGGAGATCGGGGCGGGCGGAATCGTCCTCGCGAAGAATGAGGGCGCCGCGCTTCCCTTGGCACCCGGCGCTCAACTCACGATGCTGGGTCGCGCCGCTGCCGACCCGGTATACGGCGGATCGGGTTCGGGCTCCGTCGACACCAACTCCGCCGTCACGGCGCGGATGGGTCTGGAAAACGCCGGCTTCACTGTCAACGACCCCACGTACCTCGCCATCGAGGCATATGCGGCGGAGAACCCCCGGGGCTACATCGAGATGGACCGCCCTGACATCTCGACGTACAACATCGGTGAGATGCCCGTCGCCGGATACGAGGCACAGGCATCCACCTTCTCGCAGTTCGGTGACGCCGCGGTGGTCTTCATCGGCCGCCCGGGTGGCGAAGGTGGCGACCTCACCACCGACATGGCCGGATGGGACGACAACGCGCAGCCCGGTCAGCACCAGCTCGAGCTGAACCAGGACGAGCGCGAGCTTCTCGAGCTTGCCAAGCAGAGCTTCGACAAGGTCGTGGTGGTCATCAACGCCTCAACAACGCTCGAGCTCGGTGACATCCAGAACGACGTGGGCGTGGACGCGATCCTCCTGGCGGGCTCGCCCGGATCGACCGCGTTCAACGGACTCGGTCGCATCCTGAACGGTGAGGTCAACCCATCGGGACGCACCGTCGACCTCTGGGCTGCGGACTTCACCGCCGACCCCACGTTCGCCAACTTCGGCAACTTCCTCTACGAGAACGTCAACCCGAGCTACCCGGTGCCCGTCACCGAGACCGCGACATCGAACGCCACGGTGACGGATGAAGCGCCGTTCGTGAACTACGCCGAAGGCATCTACGTCGGCTACCGCTACTACGAGACCGCCGCCGTCGAGGGCTTCATCGACTACGACTCGGCCGTGGTCTACCCGTTCGGCTACGGACTCAGCTACACCGACTTCGCGTGGTCGGTGTCCAACACCGAGCTGGGCGACGTGGACGGCACCATCGCGGTGACGGTCGATGTGACCAACTCCGGCACCGTCGCGGGTCGCGATGTCGTACAGCTCTACTACTCCGCGCCCTACACGCCCGGCGGCATCGAGAAGTCGGCCGTCGTCCTCGGCGGATTCGCGAAGACGGGCGAGATCGCGCCGGGAGCGACCGAATCCGTGACGATCGAGATCGCCGTGGAGGACATGGCATCGTACGACTACCTCACCGAGAAGGCCTACGTTCTGGATGCCGGTGAGTACGAGCTCAGTGTGCGTGGCGACTCGCACTCGATCGCTGCCGGCACCGAACCGATCGCGTACACCGTAGCCGAGCAGGTCGTTTACTCCGGTGACGATCACCGCGCATCCGACCTCGAGGCTGTGACGAACCAGTTCGACGATGTCTCCGCCCAGTTCACGACCACAGGAGAAAGCGCCAAGATTCCTGTGATGTCTCGTGCAGACTTCGCCGGAACGTTCCCGACGGCGCCCACCGGTGACATGCTCATCGCCGACGAGGCCGTCGCCGATGGTTTCGGTGTCTGGGATCACGAAGGTGAAGCCGCCGCGTTCGAGGGCGACATGCCCGCGACCGGATCGGACAGCGATCTCTCGTTGATCGACATGCGCGGCCTGGCCAAGGACGACCCGAAGTGGGACGAGATCCTCGACTCGCTCAGCGTCGGCGATATGACGGCGATGCTCCTCAAC
>NZ_JBAWFH010000201.1:0-7347 GCF_049591685.1 Rhodococcus sp. (in: high G+C Gram-positive bacteria)
ATGACGGCTACCAGTGTTCCCGGTGCGTCGGCCGGCGGAACCTACGGAACCGAAGGTTTGTTGCTACAAACAGAAGACAACGACCGAGATCGCATGTTTAATAGTGGTGCAGGTCACACAACGATCACGAACGCTCTACCCCTTCCGTCCACTCAAGCAAAGGAGGTGACCCATGCTTGCCAGTACCCCCAGTGCGGATGTTTCCATCAACACAGACCAGAACCGATTCGAGTTGAGGCTCAACGGCGACCTGGTGGGAATCGTTGGCTATTACGAGGTCGAGCCCGCAGCCACCCGCGGTCCTCGCACTCACGTCGTATCGTTCATGCACACCGTCGTCACCGAGGATTTCGGACATCAGGGCCTCGCGGCCATCCTTGTGCGCAGATCGCTGGACACCGCGCGTTCCTACGGGTGGAAGGTCAAGCCGGTCTGCTCCTATGTGCAGCGGTTCCTGTCGGCCAATCCGCAATACGCGGACATCGCCGTTCCGGTTTAGGCCTCATGCGGCGCGGGTTGGGGCGTAACGATTGCGCCTCGACACGGAGTCGAATTGTCATCCGGGCTCGATTCGTCCACGTTGACCGTGGCGACACTGATCTCATGGTGACATGGATCACAGGCCACTCGACTCGGCTCACGCACCGACTGCCACAGCGGCCGTGCGCATCGAGGACAACGTCACGCACAACCGCTTCGACCTCTTCGTTGCCGACGAGTTGGTCGGCATCCTCGGCTACCGCGACGCGGGCGACGGCACGATCGCCTTCATGCACACCGTCGTCAAGGAAGATTTCGGCGACCGAGGATGGGCCGGCGTGCTCGTGCGCGGCGCGCTCAACACCGCACACGACCGAGGCTGGCGCATCGTTCCCATCTGCACCTACGTGCGCCGCTACCTCGCTCGCAATCCGGAATTACTCGACCTCGTTGCCGACTGATCGCGACGCCGGGGTGTAGCAAGAGCACTGCTCTTGCAATGTGTGCGGCCGAAGTGAATACTGCCCTCATGGGAGAGCGTCGCTCTCCGCAATCGTGAGGGGCGCCGATGATCACCCGTTCGACTGTCGTACTACTCGTTGCCACAGGCATTCTGTTCGCGATCTACCCACTCCTCAGGCCGTATTCGTCGGAGATGGGCCGCGCAGGCGCCGAAGCGTTCGCCTCGCCATGGTGGGTTGTGGCCCACGTCAGCGCGACACTCGGGTTTCTCGCCCTCGCCCTGTTCGTCCGTCAGGTCCGAGCGGGCACGCTGGTCGAAGTGACCACGCTAGTGGGCGTCGCACTGGTTCTTCCGTACTACGGCGCCGAGACGTTCGCGCTGCACGCCCTGGGCACCGAAGCCCTACAGACGGACACCTCTACCACCGGTAGCTCCGACCTCGTCGCGCTCGCCGAGCCGATTCGCTACGGAGCCGTGCAGGTCACCATGTTCGGCGTCGGCCTTGTTCTCGTCGCAGTGGGAGCGGTGGCGTTCGCCCTCCGAACCGGCGGCCGCGGGGCGCTGCTGTTCGCGGCAGGCTTCCTGCTGTTTCTGCCTCAGTTCTTCGCGCCGCCGTGGCTACGCATCGCCCACGGACTGTTGATCCTCGTCGGCGCACTCCTGATGGCCGTCCAGCTGCTCCGGCACGCGCACGAGCATCGGGCAACCGACGATCAGGAGATCTCGACGACGACCGGGGCGTGATCGCTGGCGCCCTTGCCCTTGCGCTCCTCGCGGTCGATCGACGCGCCGGTGACCCGCGCCGCCAACGCAGGAGATGCCAGGGCCATGTCGATACGCAAGCCCTGCTTCTTCGGGAATCGCAACTGGGTGTAATCCCAGTAAGTGAACGTCCGCGGCTCGGGGGTGAACCGGCGAGTCACCTCGGTGAAACCGACTTCCGAAAAGGCCGCGAATGCCTCGCGCTCCGCAGCGGACGTGTGCGTCTTGCCTTCGAACAGGGCAGGATCCCACACGTCGTCGTCCGTCGGCGCGATGTTCCAATCGCCGACCAGCGCGATCTGCGCCTCCGGATTCGCCGACACCCACGCCTGCGCGTCGGCCCGAAGCTTCGCGAGCCACTCCAACTTGTAGGTGTAATGCGGATCGGCCAGTTCGCGGCCGTTCGGCACGTACAGACTCCACACCGTGACGCCACCGCACGTGGCACCGATGGCACGCGCCTCCTGCGCAGCTTCGACCTCTGGATCCTTGCTGAAACCAGGCTGATCCTCGAACCCGATACGCACGTCGTCCAAGCCCACCCGCGAGACCAACGCGACGCCGTTCCACTGGCTCAGCCCGACGTGGGCCACCTCGTAGCCGATATCGGTGAAGCGCTCGTACGGGAACTGATCATCCTTGCACTTGGTCTCCTGCATCGCGAGGACATCGACGTCCGATCGCTGCAGCCAGTCGACGATTCGATCTTGCCGAGAGCGGACGGAGTTCACGTTCCAGGTAGCCAAGCGCACGCACGACACCCTAGTGGCTCAGGTGGACTGCTCGGCATAGCGGTAACCGTGATGCCGCTCGAACCCCAAGCCGGTGTACATGCCGACGGCCGCCGCGTTGCTCGCAGCGACCTGCAGGTAAGCATGCGTTGCGCCCCTGCCTCGTCCCCAGGCGACGAGCTCGCCGCAGATGCGGGTGCCCAGGCCGTGCCGACGGTGCTCCTCGGCCACTTCGATCGCGGTCAGGCCGACCCAGCGCCGACCGTCCGAGGCGTCCGTCACCGCGCCACGCCCGATCGCCAGGGTCGTCGACGCATCTCCGATTCGTGCGAAGCCGGCAATCCCGTCGCGAACGGCGGTGACGACCTCGACGGCGTCCGCGGGCAGCGGCCGACCTCGGTAGCGGTAGAGGCCCAGCCAATTCTCGTCGGGCCGATCCGTCGTCACCGACAACGTGTCCTCGGGCAGCGCCAAGCGGGAAATGTCCGCGGCCATCACGAGAGTCTCGTCCCGCGTCGACCACATCGGCGGAACCTGACCGAGTCGGTCGGGTAGCAGCAGCACCGGACGCAGGCCGCGCGCGGTGAACCACTCGGAGATCGCGTCGACGGACGCCGTCGACGCGTGCGGTTCGAGTGGGACCGCCGAATTCGCTCGACCGGTGAATCCGTGCCCAGCACGCAGGAGCCAACCGTCCATCCACTGCTGCTCGACACCGGGCCAACCGTCCGCGGCTGCCCGTTCGAGCGCGCGAATCTCCGACGTCCGAATCGGGCGCGCTCCCAGAGCCTTGAGTGCAACGACACGGTCACCCGCCACCGAGACGACGCGACCGTCCGACGCGCGCACCGACACGACGGCGTCGTCCACGGCGATCAACTCGCCGATGACATCGGTCATCGGATGACTGTGGCCGGGCGGCAGCCGGTAGCGCATCGTCACCCGCGTCCCGATGGGAACAGCTGCGACCACTCAGTCTTCGTCTTCGTCGTGACCGAACGGATCCTGAACTGTGCCGGGGATCCAAGACAGACCCGGCTTGCCCCAGCCGGCCCGCTTGATGGCCTTCTTCGCAGCGCGCGCGTTACGACCGATCAACACGTCCACGTACAGGAAACCGTCGAGGTGTCCGACCTCGTGCTGCAGCATCCGCGCAAAAAAACCCTTGCCCTCGATGACGACGGGGTCGCCGCCTGCGTCGGTGCCGGTGACGCGCGCCCAGTCGGCACGCCCCGTCGGGTACTGCTCGCCGGGGACGGACAGGCAGCCCTCGTCGTCGTCCTCCGGATCGGGCATCGTCTCCGGGATGGCCGACGTCTCGAGAACAGGATTGACGACCTCGCCCTTTCGGCGAATGATCTTTCCGTCCGGGCCTTCGTCTGGGCAGTCGTAGATGAACAACCGCAGCGGAACGCCGACCTGGTTGGCCGCGAGTCCGACACCGTTGGCGGCGGCCAGAGTCTCGTACATGTCCGCGATGAGTTCGGCGAGCTCTGCGGGGGACTTGTCGACCGGTTCGGTCGGGGTGTGCAGGACCGGGTCGCCGACGATCCGGATCGGGAGAATTGCCATGGTCGACAAGAATACTGGCGTGCGCATGTGCCTCGTGCATCCGGTGACACAGTTTCGTGCCGGTAGACGTGGGGTGCGTGCGGCGCGGAACACGCGCGACTCGCCGCACATACTGCGAGCAACGCGCGCGTCGCGGACACCGTGGTTGAATAAGGGCCGAAACACACGTGTGTAATTCGCGCCGATTCCCACTCGCTCGAAGTGGCGTCGACGCGTCGAGGGGGGCCTTGCATGGCGGCACAGGCAGTATCACGAGCACAGAGCGGGACCCGCTGATGCGGGTCCGAGAAGTCGAGGAGTGAGATGGACGGCGCAGCAGCGCGTGACGCGAACCAGTCTCAGCAGTCGGACAAATCACAGAACATCAACGAGGTCGGCGAAGACGGCCTGACCCGCCGCGAACACGACATTCTCTCCTTCGAACGCCAGTGGTGGAAGTACGCGGGCGCGAAGGAAGAAGCAATCAAAGAACTGTTCTCGATGTCTGCCACGCGCTACTACCAGGTGCTCAACGCGCTGGTGGATCGGCCCGAGTCGCTCGCGGCAGACCCGATGCTGGTGAAGCGACTACGCAGACTCCGTGCCAGCAGGCAGAAGGCCAGGGCTGCTCGACGCCTCGGCTTCGAAGTCTGAGCCGACTTTCGGTGACGGTCACCGGGGCCTGCGCACCTTCGGTGTGCAGGCGGCCGGGACCGATCAACTAGTGTCTTCGAATGTGAGCAGTCCTAACCCGGAATCGTCCGGCCCACCGCTCCGCGCTCTGGCAATGGTTCTCATCTCGCTCGCGATCTTGTTCGCAGCGATCGGCGCCCTGTCCTTGACGGGCTCGGACGACAGCGAAGAATCCGCCGGGAGTGCCTCGAGCGAGGTTGCGCCCACCGAGACCGCGTCGGCGCCGAACGCAGCAGGACAGGCCCCCGCTGCAGGTCAGAGCGGTACAGCGAGTGGCGGCACCACAGCTGCACCGACCACGACTTCCGGCTCGCCCACCGCGGCGGATCCGTCCGACGTCGAAGTGCGCGTATTAAACAACAGCGACGTCTCCGGCCTGGCTGCCGAGACCGCCGCGACGCTCACCACCGACGGTTGGACCGTAGCCGAAACCGGCAACTACAGCGACACCCAGATCCCGGCCACCACCGTCTACTACGGCACCGCGTCCGGCGCCCAGGCCGCAGCCCGCGAAATCGCTCAGCAGCTCGGTGCAACGGCCGAAGCCCGGCCCGCGACGCTGTCCGCCTTCGGTAACGGCGTGATCGTCATGGTCACCCAATAGTTCATGGTCACCCAATAGTTCATGGTCACCGCACAGGTCGCCGTCACCCACTGGATATGATCGACCCAACCTGCACTCTGCCCCACGAAGGAGCACGTTTCATGGCACCGACCAGCACAACCCGATCGACTGCCCGCTCCTGGCGTCTCGCAACCCCGGTGGTTGCTGTCGCGGCATTCGGGTTGGTGGCATGTACCGCTCCCGAGACCGCGTCGGACGTTCCAGGCACCGTTCCTCCCGTATGGACCGGTCAGGAAGACCCCAGTGGTGAAGGCGTCGCCGCAGACGCCCCCGAGGGTCGAAGCGCAGAAGGTGCACTCGAAGCAGAGCTCAAGAATGCAGCGGGCGCCACCGTCGGCACAGTGTCGTTCGCAGAAGAGGGCAGCCACCTCCTCGTCACCGTCGAAGCCGAAGACCTCGAGCCCGGCTTCCACGGCATGCACATCCACACCGCAGGCGAATGCGAGACCAACTCGGTGGCACCCACCGGCGGCGAGCCCGGCAACTTCCTTTCCGCGGGAGGTCACCTCCAAGTGGACGGACGCACCGAGCACCCCGCCAGCGGCGACCTCACCTCGCTGCAGGTCCGTGAAGACGGCACCGCCATGCTCGTCACCACTACCGACTCCGTGACCATGGACGACCTCCGCGCTGACGGTGGACGCGCAGTCATCATCCACGAGAACGCCGACAACTTCGCCAACATCCCCACCCGCTACACCCTCCCCGACGGTGCAGCAGTGCCCGACATGAACACGCTGATGACCGGTGACGCCGGCGGACGCGTGGCGTGCGCCGTCCTGGAATAGGTGGACACCCCTCAAAGGCCGGCAAGTCCAGCCCCCGCGCCTGCTACTCCGAGTCGCTCCGCAGGCTCCGCTCCTGCCATCCACTTCGAGAGTTCCCCCCGACCCACGCTCGGCGTCGAGTGGGAAATCGCGTTGGTGGACAAGGGAACTCTGGACCTGGTCAACTCGGCCGCCGACGTGATGGACGGCGTGACCGAGCTGGCCGGAGAGGAAACACCGCGGGTCACCAAGGAGCTGCTGCGCAACACCGTCGAACTCGTCACCGGTGTGTGCGAGAACGTTGGTGAAGCGATGGACGACCTCGGTGAGTCGCTCGATCTGGTTCGGCGTGCAGCGGACCCGCTCGGGATCGACCTGTTCTCGGCGGGAACGCATCCGTTCGCCGAGTGGTCGACCCAAGTGCTGACGCGCTCGCCGAGCTACGACGAACTCATCGCCCGCACCCAGTGGTGGGGTCGGCAGATGCTCATCTGGGGAGTGCACGTCCACGTCGGTGTCTCGTCCCCGGACAAAGTATTTCCCATCCTCAATTCGCTTCTGCTGCAATACCCGCACCTGTTGGCGCTGTCGGCGTCGTCCCCCATTTGGGCGGGTTCCGACACCGGTTATGCCAGCAACCGCGCCTTGATGTTCCAGCAGCTTCCGACCGCTGGATTGCCGTTCCAATTCGAGAACTGGGGACAGTTCGAGGGTTTCGTTCGAGACCAGATGAAGACGGGTGTCATCGAGCAGCTCGGCGGCATGCACTGGGACATCAGACCGGCACCCAAGTGGGGCACCATCGAAGTCCGCGTGTGCGACGGCGCGTCCACCAAGGCCGAGCTCGCGGCGCTCGTCGCACTGACCCATTGCCTGATCGTCGACCTCGACCAGCGGCTCGAAGCCGGCGAACAACTGCCGAGTATCCCGCCGTGGCACGTCCAGGAGAACAAGTGGCGTGCCGCGAGGTACGGCCTCGATGCGGAAATCATTCTCGACGCGGACAGCAACGAACGTCTCGTCACCGACGACCTGAACGACTTGCTCGAACGGCTGACGCCGACAGCTGTGCGCCTCGGATGCGCCGACGAACTCGCTGCTGTTGCCGACATACCGCGGCGTGGCGCGTCGTATCAGCGGCAGCGCCGCGTGGCCGCCGAAACGGGCGGGGACTTGCGGGCCGTGGCTCGGTCCTTGGTGAACGAACTACGATCGTGATCTTCGCCGTTCAGAAGTAGTTCATCCAGCGTTTACTATTGACGGCGTGCTTCAGGG
>NZ_JBAWFH010000202.1:0-13433 GCF_049591685.1 Rhodococcus sp. (in: high G+C Gram-positive bacteria)
TTGACCCCTGCAGCATCCCCGACGAAGTCATCGCGGCGGCGGGGCTGGACCCGGTGTCGAAGAGCTCAATGGCTGCAGATGGTTACATCACGCCTGGCTGGACGATCTGTGGGTGGAACGGTCCGGCCGGCAATCCCTGGTACTCCTACACGGTGTATTTTTCCTCTGTCTACACGCTCCAGGACGTCCGAGAGAATCCCCGCAATACAGGCTTCTCTGAAATCGAGGTCGGCGGAAGGCCAGCCGAGTCGTACAACTCCGGAGTTACCGACCGGTCGGAGAGTTGCGACGTGGCCTTTGATACAGCACAAGGCCTCGCAATGTTCGGGGTACAGACGCTCGAGGCAGGGGGTGCGCGTGGAGACATGTGCGGTGTCGTGACAGCTCACACCGAAGCGATCTCCCGATCGTTCCCCACCAAATGATGCTGACTACGACGGGGTACGTTTATGACTGATCCGATTGCGAATCCGACCACCCGATGGGCCGAGCTCGCTGCCGCTGCCGAGGCGGGTTCTCTATCCCTCGACCCCGCAGTTGCCAGGGAGTGCGACGCGGCTTGCAGCGCGTACCTCGAGAAACTGACCAAGCACAGGACTACCGCCAGCCGATTGAGCACCGTCGAGGGGTACGGCGATTTCGAATCGGGGAAGCAGCTGGCCCGTTTGTATGCCAGCAGGATGGTCGGTGGCGAGAACAGCATGTTCAACGTACTGAACGGCCACATCCGCGTTGTACAAGAAATGCAAGCGGTATTCCAAAAATTCTTCACCCACTACGAGGACGCTGAAAGCGTCAACGCATCCGAGATAGCTGCGACAGGCCCGAACTAGCGCTTACGGCCCCAGTTTTCGATCCAGTCGATGGCACTCAACTGCCCGGGCACAGCGCCCTGCACTTTCGCCGACTTCTCCGCTTCCCTGATGCGACTCGCAAACGTCAAGACATTGCGGCGCAACAGATCTTCCGCACTTTCACCGCCATGACTGTGATCGACACCGATGTGAACGGTGCGCAACTCGTCGGGAATCAACTCCTCGGGCAACCCAGCTTTCGTAGCCCGAGCGATCACCTTCTGCGTCAGAGCCAGAGCAGGCTGCGCCATCGCGATACCGTCCAGACACGACCCGCGCGCCTTCTCCGCAGCCTTCTTCTCCTCCCACGCCTTCTCCTGCGCCGCGACGTCGATCGGACCCGTCGAACCGTCCGTCAAATGCGGCGTCCGATGCATCAACTTCGTCACCAACCCGGCAGCCACATCGTCGACATCGAAAGCACTTTTGGAAGCGTCCTGCGCAATGCGGGAATGGAACAACACCTGCAGAAGAATGTCGCCCAACTCCTCCCTCAAATCGACGAGATTGCCGCTGTGAATGGCGTCGAGTAACTCGTACGTCTCCTCGAGGAGGTAACCACTGAGCGAGGCATGCGTCTGCTGCGCCTCCCACCCACCCCGGACCCGCAAACGATCCATGAGTACGACGGCGGCAATCAAGTCGTCACCGGGCAGCTTCGGGGAAGCGATGACTCGCTCACCGTTCTGAACCCGTTCCAGCACATCCGGATTACCAGGGTCGGTACTGACGAGCACCTCGGCCGAACCGTCGGCGTGCGCGGCGCCGGAAAACAGCCACCGAGTACGCACCGGCACTTCTTCCGTGAACTCCACTACCCCGCTGAGGAATTCGACGGCTTCGGCCGGCACCATCGTCGGCCGAACAGGGTCCAGCAGTACAACCGTCATCACACCCCCACAGTCTGCTCCAGCAACACCGACCGTGACGGCTTACCGTCGAGCGACAGAATCAGGTCGGCGATGAACTGGACGAGCTCCACGTCGCGTACCCGAGCAGCACCGACGCCGCCGCCCTCGACACGCGGCAATGGCAGCTGCACCACACCGGTGGTGGCGCGGTAGGCAGCACTGGGGTAGAGCCGCTTGAGGCGGATCTGCTTGGAGTCGGGCAGATCCATCGGCGCCAACTTGACCTGCGTACCACCGACATTGACGTCCGTCAGCCCGTATTCCTTGGCGATGAGCCGCAGCTTGGCCACCGACACGAGGCGTCCGACTTCCTCGGGCAGCGGCCCGTAGCGGTCGATCATCTCGTCGATGACGGCCTTGATGCCGTCGGCGTCGGCCGCAGCCGCCAGCTTGCGATACGCCTCCAAGCGCAGCCGATCACTGGTGACGTAATCCGGCGGGATGTGCGCGTCGACAGGAAGATCGATACGCACCTCCTTGGGCGCCTCGTCCGTCGTGATGGGCTTTCCGTCCATCACCGCCCGGTACGCCTCGACGGCCTCACCGACGAGCCGGACGTAGAGATCGAAGCCGACGCCCGCGACGTGCCCGGACTGCTCGGCGCCGAGAACGTTACCCGCACCGCGAATCTCGAGGTCCTTCATCGCGACGGCCATACCCGCGCCGAGGTCTGAGTTCTGCGAAATGGTGGCGAGTCGGTCGTACGCGGTTTCCGTCAGCGGCTTCTCCGTCGGGTAAAGGAAGTACGCGTAACCCCTCTCGCGGCTACGACCGACACGTCCACGCAACTGGTGCAACTGGGAAAGCCCCAGCGAATCGCTGCGCTCGACGATCAACGTGTTGGCGTTGGAGATGTCGAGGCCGGTCTCGATGATGGTGGTGCATACCAGGACGTCAGTCTCCCGCTGCCAGAAACCCTGCACGGTTCGCTCGAGCGTCTCCTCGTTCATCTGCCCGTGAGCAGTGGCGACACGCGCCTCGGGCACGAGATCACGAATCCGCTTCGCGGCCTTGTCGATCGAGCTGACGCGGTTGTGCACGAAAAATACCTGGCCGTCACGCAACAACTCGCGTCGGATGGCCGCGGCCACCTGCTTGTCGTTGTACGCACCGACATAGGTGAGCACCGGATGCCGTTCCTCGGGCGGAGTGAGGATGGTGGACAACTCGCGAATGCCGGCGAGGCTCATTTCGAGCGTACGAGGAATAGGCGTAGCCGACATGGTGAGCACGTCGACGTGCGTCCTGAGCGACTTGATGTGCTCCTTGTGCTCCACGCCGAAGCGCTGCTCCTCGTCGACGATGACGAGCCCGAGATCCTTCCAGGCAACACCGGTCTGCAGCAACCGGTGCGTACCGACGACGATGTCGACCGTGCCGTCGGCGAGACCAGCCATGACTTCCTTGGACTCCGAGCCATGCGTGAAGCGGGAGAGCCCACGCACGGTGACGGGAAACGACGCCATGCGCGCGGTGAACGTCTGCAGATGCTGTTGCGCCAGAAGCGTTGTCGGCACGAGTACGGCAACCTGCTTTCCGTCCTGCACGGCCTTGAACGCCGCACGAACAGCGATCTCGGTCTTTCCGTATCCGACGTCACCGAGAATGACGCGGTCCATCGGAACGGGCTTCTCCATGTCTGCCTTCACCTCGGTGATGGCCGTCATCTGGTCCATCGTCTCGGTGAAGCCGAACGCGTCTTCCATCTCGCGCTGCCAGGGGGTGTCCGGCCCGAAGGCGTGGCCAGGGGCTGCCTGCCGTGCCGCATACAGCTGCACCAATTCGCCGGCGATCTCGCGAACTGCCTTGCGCGCCTTGCGTTTGGTGTTGGCCCAGTCGGAGCCGCCCAGCTTGCTGAGAGTGGGCAGTTCGCCGCCGACGTAGCGCGAGAGTTGGTCGAGCGAATCCATCGGAACGAACAACCGGTCGCCCGGGTGGCCGCGCTTGCTGGGCGCGTACTCGATGACGAGGTATTCGCGCCGGGCACCGCCGACCGTGCGCTCGATCATCTCCACGAATCGTCCGATGCCGTGCTGATCGTGCACGACGCTGTCGCCCGCAACGAGGGCAAGCGGATCGACCTGATTCCGCCTCTTGGCAGGCATCTTTCGGCCCTCTGCAGCGGCGACGCGATTGCCGGTGAGGTCGCTCTCGGTGACCACGACGAGGCCGGCGTCAGGCAGAATCAAGCCCTCGTGCAACGTGCCGCACAGCACACTGACAACGTCCGGTAACGGCTCCGCACCTGATTCGATATGCGCAGCAGGAACATCCGCTTCACCGAGGCGCTCCATGATGCGCGTCGCGGTACCTGCGCCGGCGACGGCGATGACGGCGCGGCCCCCGGTGGACACGTGCGCTCGCAACATGGCGAACACACCCGTCAGGAGTTCTTCGGAGCCACGCGCCTCGGGCATCGACTCGACGGCCAGTTCGACCTCGTCACCGCTACCGGATGCGAGCGGGCTGATGGTCCACCACGGCCGACCGTGGGCCTCGGCCGATTCGCGAATCTGACGCAGCGAGCGATACGCCGACGCGCCCAGATCGAGACTCAGGCCACCCAGGCTTTCGGTGTTGACCGTGGACGTATCGAGCGGCGCAGCTCCGCCGACCGACGCAGCCGTCCACGACGCTTCGAGGAATTCCTGGCCGGTACGGACGAGATCGGTTGCCCGCGTACGGATTCGCTCCGGGTCACACAGCAACACATGAGCGCCGTCGGGCAGTATGTCGGCGAGCAACTGCAGTTCGCCGGGCTGCAGCATCGGCAACAACGCCTCCATGCCCTCGACCGGAATGCCCGCGGACAACTTGTCCAGCATCTCCACGAGGGCGGCATCGGCCTGGTTGTCGGCCGCGAGCACAGCGGCACGATCACGCACATCCTGCGTCAGGATCAGTTCACGGCAGGGCGGCGCGACGACCTTGTCGATGTCCACGTCGGCCAACGAGCGCTGGTCGGCGACGGAGAAGGCGCGCAGCTCGGTGACCTCGTCGCCCCAGAATTCGACGCGCACCGGGTGGTCTGCGGTCGGAGAGAAGATGTCGAGGATGCCGCCGCGGACGGCGAACTCTCCACGCTTTCCCACCATGTCGACACGCGTGTACGCGAGCTCGACGAGACGGTGGATCAGCCCGTCGAAGTCGATTTCGACGCCGACCTTCAGACCGATGGGTTCTATTTCGCCGAGCCCGGGTGCCATGGGCTGCACGAGCGAGCGAACCGTGGTGACGATGACCTGAAGTGTCGGACCGTAGTCTGCGTCGTCCGGGCGAGCGAGGCGTCGCAACACTTCGAGTCGACGACCGACGGTGTCGGCGCTGGGCGAGAGCCGCTCGTGCGGAAGCGTCTCCCACGACGGGAACTGCGCGACGGAGTCACCGTAGATCTGCTTCAGTTCGGTGGTCAGGTCGTCGGCCTCGCGGCCGGTGGCCGTCACGACAAGAACCTGAGCGCGCTGCGCGATGGCAGCAGCAACGAACGGGCGCGCGGAGTTGGGCCCGACGATTGTGCGCTCGGCGGCTCCGACGGACTCGAAGATGGAGGTCAGGGCGGAGTCCGACAGTGCTACACGCGCAAGGCCCAACAGGTGGAGCGAGGGATCGGAAGACAACGGTGAGGCTCCTGAGCGAAATCGGCACGAGGCGTTGACCGGCTCGTCCTCCTACCCGAGAGGCGAAACCGGCGGACCCGCTCGATCTTATCGGGCGCTCCCGACATGTTGCCGGGGCGCACCCCCAGGTAGCACGAGGGCGAAAAGGATCAGTGGCGGATGACGCGCCGGGCCGCGAACTCTCGGAAGTACTCGAGCTTGCCCGGCGCGACGAGCGACGGAAGCAGGTAGTACCAGAGTCGCTCCATGCGCGAAGGAAGCTCGTCGGTGGTGCCGGTTGCGACAGCGACCATGTGCACACCCGTCAGAATCTCCAGGACGAGAGAGCCGATGGTCTTCGGGTCTGCGTCTGCAGCGAGGTCGCCCTGCTTGATCGCCTTGGCGGCGAGCGCGTCGAAAGAATCGCTCCAAGCAGCCATGACGTTGCCCTGGGTGCCGCGATAGTCACCGATCTGATGGCACAGCCGCAGCATGGCCGAGACCATCGGGTCGCTGACCGACATGTCCACGACAATGTACGAAATGCCGATGGCCGCCTCGAGGGCCGGAATCCGACCGTCGTTGAACTGCTGGCATGCCGTCACCAGTCGTGCATTGCCCTCGTCGATGACCGCGCGGGCCAACTCTTCCTTCGACCCGAAGTGGAAGTAGAGAGCACCTTTCGTGACCTGTGACTGAGAGATGATCTCACTGAGGCTCGCATTCGCGTAGCCGAGGCGCAGGAAAACATTCGCGGCACCCGAGAGCACGGTATCGCGAGTGATCTCGGCGCGGGCTTGTCTGACCATTGGATCCGCCTTCGCCATACTGGACTGACACTGCGCAAATTACGAACGAACGGTACCACCGAGTGGTATTTACGCCTGCCGCAACTTGCGTTCGGTACGTTCTACGATCCGTATACCCTGTGATGCACCTCTCACACCTGCAAACGAGACTTTACTGTCGCGTTACGCGAAACGTGGGCAATTCGACGGCTCATTACTCGCCCAATTGCGGTGCAGCCTCCAGATTGGTCAGTCCATTCCAGCAGAGGTTGACCACGTGCGCCGCGACCACCTCTTTCGACGGTTCGCGCACGTCGAGCCACCACTGCGCCGTCATCGACACCATTCCGACGAGCGCCTGCGCGTAGAGGGGCGCGAAGCCCGCGTCGAACCCGCGTCTGGTGAAGTCGCCCGCGAGGATATGCCCGACCTGGCCGACCGCTTCGTTGAGCAGTGACGAGTACTTGCCGTCCGGCGCGGCCACCGGCGAATCGCGAACCAGAATTCGAAACCCGTCGGTCCGTTCCTCTACATAGGTCAACAACGCCAATGCCACGCGTTCGACGCGAATCCGCGAGCGGTTCTGCGACAGCGAACTGGTGATCATGTGCAGCAACATCGACATCTCGCGGTCGACGATGACGGCGTAGAGGCCTTCCTTGCCGCCGAAGTGCTCGTAGACGACGGGCTTGGACACGTTGGCCCGACCAGCGATCTCCTCGACGGACGTCGCCTCGTACCCGCGTTCGGCGAACAGCGAGCGCCCGATCTCGATGAGCTGCTCGCGCCGCTGCGTACCCGTCATCCGGACGCGTGGCGCCCGCTCGGGTTGGTTCACGCTCGACCTCCCCATGAATTCGCTGTGCACTAGAGAACCCGCTCGTCGCCGGGCATTGCAGCCGAGCCTAGTGGGGCGCGACGAACGCGAAACGCCGGAGCGGTTCGACCTACGGCCACATCTCATGCGAGACTCGTTGCGCTCGGCGGGTGACCCGCGGCCGTAACCTGACTCGTGCAGGCCACCGGCAACGAAGAAACCGCTGGCCCATGATCCGCCGTGGTGTAATGGCAGCACCTCTGATTTTGGTTCAGATAGTTCAGGTTCGAGGCCTGGCGGCGGAGCGAGACACATCTGCCATTCGTTCATGAGAATTTGCGTTCGTCGTCGAGGAGCTCCGTTGCCGTTGCACACTGCCGTGGTCGTTCTCGCAGCTGGTGCAGGCACCCGTATGCGGTCGAAGACTCCGAAAGTTCTGCACCCGCTGGCCGGACGCACGATGCTCGCCCACGCCATTCATGCTGCTGCCGATCTCGGCCCCGACCACCTCGTCACCGTCGTCGGACACGACCGTGAACGGGTGAGCGAAGCCGTCGCCGAACTCGGCGGCGAGCTGGGCCGCACCATCACCACGGCCGTCCAGGACCAGCAACTCGGAACGGGCCACGCGGTCCAGTGCGGCCTCGCAGCCCTGCCCGACGATTTCGAGGGCACCGTCCTCGTCACCGCCGCAGACGTCCCGCTGCTCGACGGCCACACCCTGAAAGCGCTGCTCGACGAGCACCTGAGCGCCCCGGAACCCGCCGCCGCGACAGTGCTCACCTTCGTGCCCGCCGACGCGAACGGGTACGGCCGAATCGTCCGGTCCGATGACGGCGAGGTTGCCGAAATCGTCGAGCATGCCGACGCCACCCCCGAGCAAGTGCTGATCAAGGAGGTCAACTCCGGCGTTTACGCATTCGACGCCGTTGCCCTGCGAACGGCCCTCGGCAAACTCAGTACCGCCAACGCACAGCACGAGCTCTACCTCACCGACGTCGTCAAGATCAGCAAGCACAGCGGCCTGCACGTCTACGGCACCCAGCTCGCGGACCCCGACCTGGTGATGGGCGTCAACGACCGCGTTCAACTCGCGCACGTCACCGGCGTCCTCAACCGCCACATCGTCGAAAAGCACATGCGCGGCGGCGTCACCGTCGTCGACCCGTCGACCACCTTCATCGACATCGACGTCACGATCGGCGTCGACGTGCGCATCGAACCCGGCGTCCAGCTTCTCGGCGACACGCACATCGGCGAAGACGCGACCATCGGACCCGACGCCACCCTGCGCGACGTCGTCGTCGGCGAGCGCGCGTCCGTCGTGCGCACTCAGGGAGAAAAAGCCACCATCGGGCCCGGCGCCACCGTCGGGCCTTTCGCATATCTACGGCCCGGCTCCGAGATCGGCGACTGCGCCAAAGTCGGCACCTTCGTCGAAACCAAGAACTCCACCATCGGCAACCACTCGAAAGTCCCGCACCTCACCTACGTGGGGGACGCGACGGTCGGCGAGCACTCCAACATCGGAGCCTCCAGCGTCTTCGTCAACTACGACGGCGTCAGCAAGAGCCGCACCATCGTGGGATCGCACGTACGCACCGGATCGGACAACATGTTCGTCGCACCGGTCCGCGTAGGCGACGGCGCATACACCGGAGCAGGCACCGTGCTCCGCAACGATGTACCACCGGGGGCGCTCGCAGTCTCCGCTGGTTCCCAGCGCAACATCGAAGGCTGGGTAGAGAAAAAGCGTCCGGGCACGGCGGCAGCGGAAGCTGCGGCACGAGCCACGGCAGCCGAGACGGCACACGCGCACGACTCAAAGGACGGCGAACAGTAGTGACCACCCCCAATTGGATCGACAACCAGAAGAACCTCATGCTCTTCTCGGGTCGAGCACATCCCGAGCTCGCCAAGCAGGTGGCGAAAGAGCTGGGAATCGAGGTCACCCCACAGACCGCACGCGATTTCGCCAACGGCGAGATCTTCGTCCGCTTCGAAGAATCGGTCCGCGGATCCGACGCCTTCGTGCTGCAGAGCCATCCGTTCCCGCTCAACACCTGGCTCATGGAACAGCTCATCATGATCGACGCGCTCAAGCGTGGATCGGCCAAGCGCATCACCGCGATCCTGCCGTTCTACCCCTACGCCCGCCAGGACAAGAAGCACCGTGGACGCGAGCCCATCTCGGCCCGCCTCGTCGCCGACCTGCTCAAGACCGCAGGCGCCGACCGCATCATCACCGTCGACCTGCACACCGACCAAATCCAGGGCTTCTTCGACGGCCCCGTCGACCACATGCACGCGCACAGCCAGCTGGCCGAGCACATCCGCGGCAAGTACAGCCTCGAACACATCACCGTCGTCTCCCCTGACTCCGGCCGCGTCCGCGTCGCCGAGAAGTGGGCCGACAGCTTCGGTGGCGCACCGCTGGCGTTCATCCACAAGACGCGCGACCCGCTCGTCCCCAACCAGGTCAAGTCCAACCGCGTCGTCGGTGACGTCGAAGGCCGCACCTGCATCCTCATCGACGACATGATCGACACCGGCGGCACCATCGCGGGCGCCGTCAAGGTCCTCAAGGAAGCAGGCGCAGGCGACGTCGTCATCGCCGCCACCCACGGTGTGCTGAGCAACCCGGCAGCCGAACGCCTCGCCAACTGCGGCGCCAAGGAAGTCGTCGTCACAAACACCCTCCCGATCACCGAAGAGAAGCGGTTCGACACGCTCACCGAGCTGTCCATCGCCCCGCTGCTCGCCCGCACCATCCGCGAGGTCTTCGAAAACGGCTCCGTCACAAGCCTGTTCAACGGCTCCGCCTAGCAACATCTGGTCGTTCCGCAGGCTCCACTCCCGCGGTTCGGCCTAAGTACTGTTCCATCCCGGTCGGTTTCTTCACACCCGCTCCGCCATCCCATCCTCGCTGAAATGAGCTTCGTCACTGCGGTGACCGAAAAGCGCAGTTCGACGGGGAGGGGTGTGCGGGGCGGGTTGCGTTGTAACCTAAGATGACTCGTCGTGATCGACGCGCAAACTATGGATAGCCCGGCTGCAACTTCTACCGTCCGAATCGCTCGTTGGACCCCGGGTGGGTGCGTCTGGTGCGGGAGCACCGACTCGATCGAGACGTATCGCAACGAGCCCCGCTGCGGGCTCTGCCGCGAACAAGAAGCCATCATCGACGAGGCCAAGCACTTCATCGGCATGTACGGCCTTCGGCCCCTGGGCGGGACCCTCGCATCCGACGACGAGGAAGAGCGTGAGTACCGCGTCACCGCTCGCGACGCCCGCGAGGTGCTCAACCGCATCCGCCTCGAAAAGCTGCCCGATCCGGCTGCCGTGCGCAAAGCGCTGCGCCCCAGGGCTGCTGCTGCAGTTGCTGCCCCGCGAACCGAATCGGGTTCGTCCTCGGCACCCGCGAAGGCCCCTGTGAGCAAGAAGTCGCAGGCAGGCGTCACCGGCATCGACATGATCGAACTGCAGTCCCGCGTACAGAAACTGCTCGCTCAGCTCACCGAGGTCGACGAGCAGATCAGCGCACTCGACGGTGTCCAGGGGCTCCCGGCACGCGCGCGTATGAAGGACCTCGAGAAGCAACGCACCACGGTCCTCACCACTCTTGCTGCACTGGAGAAGGCGCGCCGTCGCACCAGCTAGTCCCGTGCTGCCGGAACGGCAGCGCCGCCTCGTAGTCTGAACGAGTGTTCGGGAAGCGACTGGCGACATCGCAGACGATGGACATCGCCTACGCATGTGTCTTCGTTCTGTTGCTGTGGCCGTCGACGGCGGCCGAGGACACCGGCGCTCCCGGACTCGCGGTGCTCGTCGGGTTCGGCGTGGCCCTCGCGATCCGTCGTCGATCACCGACGTGGTCGCTCGGCCTCGCATGGCTGCTCGCCATCGTGCAGATGGCCGGGTCGATCCTGGTGCTCTCCGCGAATGTCGCCGTCTTCGCCGTCCTGTACTGCTCCGCCGCCTACGGCAGCCGCACCGTCAGACGCGTCGGGCTGGCATCCGCGATAGTCGGCAGCGTCATCGCCGCGCCCTACCTCGCATTCGTCAGCCAGGACCCCTTCGTCGCCGGCGGGGGCGCCCAATCGGTGTCGATACTCCTGTTCGTACTGTGGGCGGTATTGGGCCTGTCGTGGGCACTGGGCCGGCTCGCCTACGCCCGGCGCAGTGCCATCGAGGCCACGCACTCGCAGGAACTCGCCGAACTGCGTCAGGCACGAGCCGAGAACGACATCGCTATCGAGCAGGAACGCAACAGGATTGCCCGAGACATGCACGATATCGTCGCGCACTCCCTCGCCGTCGTCATCGCACAGGCCGACGGCGCCCGCTACGTACGCGCCCTCGACCCCGACGCGGTCGACGAAGCACTCACCACCATCTCGGCGACCGCACGCGACGCGCTCGGTGACGTCCGCGTTCTGCTCGGGCAGCTCCGCCACAGCGAGAACGACCTCCCCACGCCGACCCTGTCCGACCTGAGCGGTCTGATCGATCGAATGCGCGCCGCCGGATTGCGAATCGACGCCTCCCTCGCCGAGCACCCCGCCCACATCGGTGCCGCATCACAATTGGCGCTGTATCGCATCGCTCAAGAATCGCTCACGAACGCCCTTCGCCACGGTGACACGAACCGGCCGGTGTCCGTCACACTCGACAACGATGCTGGCGGCGTCGCACTCGTGGTGCAGAATGCCCTTCGACCCCAGGAACACTCCGACGGTCACCTCGGACACGGAGTCGTCGGTATGCGGGAACGCGCAGCGCTGTCCGGTGGGGTGTGCACCGCCGGAGTCGACGATGGATTGTGGACGGTCCGGGTGTGGATTCCCGAATCCACCACCACTGCGCCCACCCCACCACGAAGGGACACCGAGTGACCATTCGCGTCGCGCTCGTCGACGACCAGCAATTGTTCCGCGCCGGAATCCGCATGCTCATCTCTTCGCAGCCCGACCTCGAATTCGTCGGCGAAGCAGGTGACGGCCGCGCCGGAATCGACCTGGTGGCACAGGCGTCGCCCGACGTCGTGTTGATGGACATCAGGATGCCGGTACTCGACGGGATCGCTGCGACAACGAAAATCGTCGAAGCATCCGACAACCCGCCCCGCATCCTGGTACTCACCACCTTCGACCTCGACGAGAGTGCCGCCCGGGCGATCAAGGCCGGCGCAAGCGGATTCGTCCTCAAGGATGCGGACCCCGAATTCCTCCTCGCGGCCATCCGTACCGTCCACGCGGGCAACTCGGTGATCGCGGCATCGGCCACCACTGCTCTCCTCGCGCATTTCATGGAGAAGCCGCCGACACCTCGGGCGCCCGCAGCCTTCGACACACTCACCGCCCGCGAACTCCAGCTGTTTCGACTGGCAGCACGTGGCCTGAGCAACGCCGAGATAGCCGCGCAGGAATACCTCAGCGAGGCGACGGTAAAAACGCACATCAGCCGAATCTTTGCCAAGCTCGGTCTGCGCGATCGAGTACAACTCGTGGTGTACGCCTTCGAGCACGGGCTGACCTAAAAAGTCATCCTCTGGATGTACGAGGCCGATACCTGCGCCTGATTCTTGTCCCGCCCCAACGCCATAACGTCGTTGCCATGACCACCAAGGAATCCTCGGTTGCCCGCGTACACCGGGTCAGCAAGCGCTACGGCGACACCAGCAACATCGTGACCGCGCTCGACGACGTCTCGCTCGACATCCGTCGCGGCGAGTTCACCGCCATCATGGGACCGTCGGGCTCCGGGAAGTCGACGCTCATGCACGTCATGGCAGGCCTCGACTCGGTCACCTCGGGGCAGGTCTTCGTCGCCGACTCCGACATCACCGCGCTCGGCGACGACGCCCTCACCGAACTACGCCGGCGCCAGATCGGCTTCGTCTTCCAATCGTTCAATCTGGTTCCCACACTAAATGTTCGAGCCAACATCATGCTTCCGTTCGAGCTCGACGGTCGAGCACCGACAGAGGTCGAATCGGCCTGGATCGAACAGTTGATCGCGACGCTTGGGCTCGGAGAACGAACCGGTCACCGACCACACCAGCTCTCGGGCGGCCAGCAGCAGCGCGTGGCCATCGCCCGCGCACTCGGTTCACGTCCGCACCTGATCTTCGCCGACGAACCGACGGGCAACCTCGATTCCCGCACCGGGCGGGAGGTTCTCGCACTGCTCGCCGCGGCCGCCGCCGAATACGGACAGTCGATCGTGATGGTCACCCACGACCCGGTCGCCGCCAGTTACGCCGACCGCATCGTGTTCCTCGCCGACGGACACATCGTCGACGAACGCGCTCGCTCGACCCCCGAGCAGATTTCCAGCTACATGCTTGCCATGGAGCGTGCGGCATGAGCGTCGGCACATCACGTCCCACGGCAGGCATCTCGGGAACAGGCAAGGGCGACCACGGAGCCAGCCTCCTGGTGACGGCACTGGCGTCGTTCTTCGGC
>NZ_JBAWFH010000203.1:0-5795 GCF_049591685.1 Rhodococcus sp. (in: high G+C Gram-positive bacteria)
CCGTACGGACTGTGCGCGCCTTCTCGAGGCTTCGCCTGACGCCGGTCAGACCTTCCAGACCGCCACCATGGACGGGCGCGGCTGTGAGTCGCCGCCGTCGGGCCAGTGCGAGATCGGGTTGTCGGCGGACGCCTCGTCCGACTCACCCGGGTGCTGCACAGCGACGACGACGCGCTCATCCTGAATGATCGGGCCGCACGTCTCGCCGCCGGCCGGAACCGTCAGGAACTGCCGCGTCTCGCCGCGACGCTCACCGTCGAGAACGACTGCGAAGAGGCCGTCGTTGCTCTCGAGGGCGTTGCCGTCCGTCGAGATCCACAGGTTGCCCTTGGAGTCGAAGGCCAGGTTGTCCGGGCAGGAGATCGGGCTGACCTGGGTCTTGTCGAAGCCGCCGAAGTACGTATCGGCCTCGTTCGGGTCGCCGGCGACCAGAAGCAGGTTCCAGGTGAACGACGTACCGGCGTGGTCGTCGTCGAGCTCGAGGATCTGACCGTTCTTGTTCTTGTTGCGCGGGTTGGCGGCGTCCGCTGCCGCTTTGCCCTCGGTACCGCGGTTGGTGTTGTTGGTCAATGCCACGTACACCTTGCCGGTGACCGGGTTGGGCTCGAAGTCCTCCGGGCGGTCCATCTTCGTCGCGCCGACCTTGTCGCCCGCCTGACGGGTGAACACGGCGACCTCTTCGGCGGACATGCCGTCGACGAGCGACTCACCGCGGCCGTCCTCGTTGGTGCGGAGCAGCGGCAGCCACTGGCCCTTGCCCTCGAACTTGCCCGAAGGCGGGAGGGTTCCGCTGCCGTCGACGGCGTCGGGGGTGTCGCCGGTGAGCACCGCGACGTACAGGGTGCCTGCGTCGAGAAGCGTCAAGTTGTGCCGCATTGCTGCCTGGCCGCTGCCGGACATCATCTTTCGGCTGGAGACGAACTTGTACATGTAGTCGAAGCGCTCGTCGTCGCCGCTGTACGCGACGACCGTGCCGTCGTCGGTGACGTAGATGGTGGCGGCCTCGTGCTTGAAACGGCCCAGCGCGGTGTGCTTGATCGGCGTGGAGTTCGGATCCCAGGGGTCGACCTCGACGACATAGCCGAATCGGTTGACCTCGTTGGGTTCCTGCGCGATGTCGAAGCGCTTGTCGAAGCGCTCCCACTTGCGATCACTCGCTGCGCCCTCGATGCCGTAGCGGGCAAGGCGTTGCGCTGCAACTGGTTCGGTAACCGACTCGGCGTTGCCGAAGTACTGGTTGATGTTCTCCTCGCCGGAAAGCACGGTGCCCCAGGGGGTCAGGCCGCCTGCGCAGTTGTTGAACGTGCCGAACGCCTTGGTGCCGGTGGGGTCGACGCTCGTCTTCAGGAAGGCGCTGCCCGCGGCGGGGCCGGTGATGACGAACTCGGTGGTGCCGGTGATACGGCGGTTGTACTGGCTGAACGCCGGCGTCAGCTTGCCCGAGCCGCTCTCGCCGTTCACCTGGAGGACCGAGAGGCCGTGTGCAGCAAGGGCGATATCGAACTGCTCGCGAGTCGGGTTCTCCTCGTCGTAACCCTTGAACATGAATGGTTCGGTGCTGTACTCGTGGTTGACCACCAGCAGGAAGGAGTCCTCGCTGCCCTCGATGGGGAGCAGGCCGGCGAAGTCGTTGTTGTAGCCGAACTGCATGGCCTGTGCCGCGGCGGTCTGGTTGTCGAAGTCGAACTCCGGGGCGCCTTCGACAACCGGGTCGCCCCAACGGATGATGATGCCCTGCTCGTACCCCTCGGGGATGACCACTGCGTCTTCGGTGTTCGGCTCCACGGCGGTGAAATCGACACCGTCGACGGGCGGGGTCGAAGTGGCTCCGCCGGACGTCGCTCCGCCGCCGGAGGCGTTCTGATCATCGGTGCTGCATGCTGCGAGGACGCTGCCTGCGCCGACCGCCACGACGGCCATCGCTCCGCCGCGGAGGATGCCGCGTCGGCTCATCGCCGTCTTGACGATATCGCCGAAGTACTGACCCTTGGACGTATTCGGGACTTCGTGGAAGCAAGCGTCGCCGCACTTGTACTTGCAGGTGAGATTCGAGCGTGCCGAGCTTCCATCGTGCACGGCGAACAAGGGTAGTGGCTTCATGAACGGCACAGTGTCAGCAGAAAGCGAAACGAAAGAAACGGTGAGGTGAAGTCGAGGAGAACGAGGGTGCCCTAAGGCTCCTGACGTATTAGAGGACCTGGGACAGGAACTGCTTGAGCCGATCGGTATGTGGATCGTCGAAAAGCTGGTCGGGAGTGCCGGTTTCGACGGCGCTGCCGTGGTCCATGAACAGCACCTTGTTCGATACCGAACGGGCGAAACCCATCTCGTGAGTGACGACCACCATGGTCATGCCGCCGGACGCCAGATCGGCCATCAGCGCGAGCACACCTTTGACCAGTTCGGGGTCGAGCGCGGAGGTGGCCTCGTCGAAGAACATCACTTCCGGCTTCATCGCCAGTGCGCGAGCGATGGCGACGCGTTGCTGCTGACCACCCGAAAGATTGCCCGGCCTGGAGTCGGCCTTGTTGGACAGTCCGACGAGCTCGAGCTGCGCCAGTGCTGCAGCCCTCGCCTCTTCCTTGGACATCCCCTTGAGTTTGCGAGGGCCGAGGGCGATGTTGTCCGCGACGGTCTTGTGCGGGAACAGGTTGAAGTGCTGGAACACCATTCCGATGCGTTGCCGCAACTCGTCGGGATTGTCCTGCAGCACCGAGGTGCCGCCCAGCAGGATGTCGCCCTCGTCGGGTTCGTGCAACCGGTTGAGAACCCGGAGCAGCGTCGACTTCCCCGAACCGGAGGGCCCGATGACGGTGGTGGTCTTGCCTGCGTCGACGTGGACGTCGACCCCGCGCAGCACCTTGTTGGTACCGAATGCGAGGTGAATATCTTTGCCGGTCAATGAGACGGCCATGTTTCCTTACCTCTCCACCGCGATGATCTTCTCGATGGGGTCGAGCGTGCCGGATGTATCTGCCCTGCCCGAGCGCAGTCGCTTGTCGATGAAGTTCACGAGGTGCGTCAGTGGAATCGTCAGAAGAAGGTAGAACACGCCGGCCGCGAGCAGCGGCGACAGGTTGCCCGTTTGCGCCGCGGTGTCCTGTCCGACCCTGAACAACTCGCGTTGCGACGCCAACAGACCCAGGAAGTAGATGAGCGAGCTGTCCTTGATCAACGAGATGAACTGGTTGACGATCGCGGGCAGCACCCGCCTGATGCCCTGCGGAACGACGACGAGCGTCATCGACTTCCGGTAGCTGAACCCGAGCGCACGCGACGCCTCGAGCTGGCCCGAGTCGACGCTCTGAATGCCCGACCGGAAGATCTCACCGAAGTACGCTGCAGCCATCAACGACAGTGCCGCGATTCCGAGCGGGAACGGGCTTCGGCTACCGGTGTACTCGGTGAGCGTCGGCCCGAAGCCGAGACCGATCAGCAGGATGACGAGCGCCGCGGGAAGACCACGGAAAATATCGGTGTAGACGCGAGCGGGCCAGCGGAGGAAGCGGGAGCGGGAGATACCCGCCACCGCCAACCCGAGGCCGATCACCGTACCGATCACCCCGGACGAGGCCGCGAGAATCAGGGTGTTCGGCAATCCGACGGTGATCAGCGTGGGAACGGTGTCCCAGATGAGTTCCCAATCGAAGAACGTGTCGTACAGATTCGACAGTGTGTCCATGTCAGCTGGTCGGAGGAGTGGAGGCCTTGCTGCCCGGCTTCCAATCGGCCGGTACCTCGCGGTCCGGGTACCACTCCTTCTCGAGCGTCGCCCAGGTTCCGTCGGCGACCACGGCGTCCAGTCCGGAGTTCAGCGCATCGATCAGCGGCTGATTGTCCTTGTTCACCGCGTATGCCGTGAAGTTGGTCGTGTTGATCGTCTTCTCGAGAATGGCGACACCGTCTTCGGCCTTGACCTGACCGGAAGCTTGCTGCGAGGGTGCGACCCAGGCGTCGATCTGACCGGACTTCACATTGGCGTATGCCGTGTTGTAATCGGGGAATCGAACCGGCTCGATGCCGAGAGTGTTGGTGACGTAATCGTCCTGCACGGTGCCCTGCACGACGCCGAGGCGCTGCTGAGTGTCGAGCTCGGCGATCGTCTTGATCTCGTACTCGTTCTTCGCGACGAGAGCCATCTCACCGAAGTCGTAGCCGTTGGTGAATCCGACGGTCTGACGACGAGCGTCGGTGGTCGAGATGGACGAGGAGCCGGCGTCGTAGACCTTGTTGTTCACCGCGGCGAGCAGCCCGGAGAACTCGGTGGCCGAGTACTCGACCTGCAACCCGAGCTTGCCGGCGACCGCGCGGAGCAGCTCGTTGTCGAAGCCGGTGAACTTGCCCGACTCGTCGATGAAGATGTTGGGCGGAGCATCGGACAGCGTGCCGACGTACAGCGTGCCGGGCTTGATCAAGCCGATGTTCGCGGTGTCGATCTGGTTGAGCGGGGTGACGTCGGCGGTGGTGTACTTGTCCAGCGACGATTGGTCCGAACCCGCCAGAGCGTTCTCACCGGTGCCACCGGAAGAACTGTCGCTCGAGCACGCGACCGCGCCGAGTGTGAGTGCGAGCGTCGCAGCAACTGCTGCGAAGGCACGGCCTCGTATACGTCGATTGCTCAAGTGGTTCTCCTCGGTGCTGTCCGAACGGTGTGTCCGAAGCGTTGGTGTTCGAGACGCTGATACCGAGACGGTTGTGCCGCCTCGAGAAGCAACGAGGTTATCGCGCTGTTCAGGGCAAACGACAACCTGCTAAAGGGTTGGGTAGCGTGAACCACAGTTGACGCCGCGGTCCCCCGGCAGCGTCAACCGCGCCGGCCTCCCTCTCATTCCCACACCGAGGAAAATTCAATCCCGCGTGTCCGGCTCGGTCGCCTTCACCGGCGGCGCGCCCGCAGGATGGCGTCGTGCGTGTGGTGCGAACCCTCCGGCGGCGCCGTCGTGCGCCCGCGGATTTCGTCGATCTCGATGCGCCACCCGTCGCCGAGCATCCCGGCGATGTCGTGGGGTTGCAGGAAGTCGTGCGGATCGATGCCCCGCCACGTGGCCGCACCCTCCGCCGGGTGCTGCACGACGAGCAGGACACCGCCCGGCGCGACCGCCTCGGCCAATCCCGCGACAGCGCCGGCGCCGCCGACCTTCGGAATGGCGAAGAAGTGCATCGCGACGAGGTCGTACGACTGCGGAGGCGGCGCAACCGTCAGATGATCGGCGTGCACCCACGTCACCGACTCGTCACCCGTCAACGATGCCGCACGCTCGAGAGCCACCGACGAGATGTCCGACGCCGTCACCGTCCAACCGCGCTGTGCCAGCCACCGTGCGTCATCGCCCTGCCCGCACCCAACGTCCAGGGCGCGACCGGGAATGAGAGCAGAAACCTGTTGGACGAGTACAGGATTGGCGTTGCCGCTCCACCCGGTGTGCCCGCTGTGCAGCTCGTCCCAGAAGTGCTCGTCCATCGACGTCTGCTTTCGTTTGTTCGCTGCGGTATTGGGTGCGGCCAGTCCGTGACGGCGGTTGCCGAACACGATTACGCAGACAGCGGCTTCCATGGCGGCACCGAAGGGCGCGGGGCTTGCCGGGCCGTGAAGGGGGACTGTGTCGTCGGTCATGGACACACTGTGCACCCGCTTCACGGTGTCAGCAACTAGTGTTGCCGATATGGCAAATCAACGTCGGTCGTTGCGCCACGTCACGGCTTCGGTCAGCTCGGTGAGGTCGTAGTCCGGGCCGCCCGTGCCGACGGTGAACAGTGTGACTCCGGCGTCGACGAAATCCTGGGCTTTCTCCACT
>NZ_JBAWFH010000204.1:0-10968 GCF_049591685.1 Rhodococcus sp. (in: high G+C Gram-positive bacteria)
GGTACATAATCGCCATGACGCCGTGCAGGACGGGCGATGGGTCGGTTTCGGCGGAATTCGAATCCGATTGCGAAGCAATAGCATATGTCGCGCATCGCGTTCACCGACACAGCAATGCGAGACCGAACAAGAGAATGTCGTGCGGATCGAGCGGGTCGTGCCCTGTCAACGAATGAATTCGTTGCAGTCGATACTTGACTGTGTTGGGTTGAATCCGTTGATTCTGCGCCGACTGAGCCAAACTGAAACCGGAGTCTATATACGCTCTGAGTGTAGGGATAAGCTCGGATCGATGCGCTTCGTCGTATCTACGCAGGGGATCCAACGCCTCCTGGCTCAGGTCTTTGTTGTACTGGCTCGATCGAACCACGTGGTCCAGCAAAGCGTCCGTGAACAGGTACGCGCGGCGTCGACCCTGTCCGACCGGGGTCGCCATCGCCGAAAGGATGGCGTCTTGTGCGTCGACGTAGGAACGAGTGGCCGAGGCGAGCAAGTCGTACGTACGGCCCACACCCACCGTGAACCCCGGTGCCCGCGCCGCGAGCCCGTCCATGATGGGACGCTGTCCTTCCGGAAACTCGCCCAGCACCGGACACACGGCGACGATCTCGTCACCTCGAATGCAGACGATCGAGTGGCCGGGTACGGCAGCGGTGACGTATCGGTCCACCTGATCTAGTTGGGTCCGCAGCGCTATCGCGGAGCCGTCGACTCCGGCGTTGTGTCGCAACAGAATAACGAAGTATCGGGCAACGAGGTCCAACTTGAACAGGGGCGCGTAGTTGTCGACGCGCTCGGAAGCGTTTCCTGTCACCAACGCCTCGACCAGGTCGCGGCGAACCAGTTCACGGTCGTGAATCATCCCGGAAGCCTTTTGTAAATATGCCTGCGCAACCGTTGTCGACACGAGGTCGACATGCTTCATGATTCGTCCCGCAATCACCAGCGCCGCGGCGGGATGACTTTTGGTCGTGGGTGCATCCACTACCTGCTCCCACACCGTATGCCCCCACAATCGATACGCCTGTAACAGCGCATGAATCGGCACACCCTGCTGGAACCGTCTGACGGCGCTATCGCGGAAGGACTGCAGGTGCACCTCGAATGTGGGATCGGCCGGCGACAAGCCCGAGAGTACGTCCTCGAAATTGCGTCGCGCGACAACTGCTACATCCTGTTCGATGAAGCCTTCCGGAAGCGATCGATACTCGACGATCTCTTCGCGGTAGCGGCGCGCGAGCATGAGACCTATCTCCTCCGAGCGAGCCTTCAAATACTCGACCAATTCCACCGTGGTGATGTCGAGCTCCGGCCCATCGATGCCGACGTCAACGTTCACGTGCTTCCTCCGTTCGGCTCCGCGTACCTCATAGTGCACTGCAACCGAGGTATCGCGGGCCGTTTCGACGACTCACTTTGCTGATAACGCAGTACATGCATGACGCCATACGCCACGGTCCGGCTCGATTTTCTACAAACTTGTTGTCGATACGCGTCTACACGGCTTCGACACATTGAGGCGGCCTCACGCCGCGTTTGCGGAAACCGCAGAGTTCGGCGGGAAAGATCGCGGAAACGGATAGCGAAGTGTGGCGCCCATCACTCGTACCGTCTCCTCAGGCCGACATACCTGACCTGTTACGTCGAACGAGGAGTCATATGACCGCCACTACATCGGTGACCGAGGCCGAATCCTTGCTCTGGAATCCCGGTCCTGAAGAGCTCGAACGGAGCCGCATCCTGGACTTCGCATCGACCGTCGGTTGCACCGATCTGACCGACCTTCGCGTAAAAGCTTTCGCAGATCCGGCATGGTTTTGGGGAGCCGTCGCAGACTGGCTGAAGCTGGACTGGCAGACTCCACCGACCCGCGTCTTCGACCAACTCGACACACCCCACAGGACGTCCTGGTTCATCGGCGGCGCCTTGAACATGGCAGACAACGCCGTCGACCGATGGGTTCGCGCCGGCAGATCAGCTCAGACAGCGCTGCTGTGGGAGCTGGAAGACGGCACCACGGGCAGTTGGACATTCGGGGAACTCGCTGTCGACGTCGATCGTGTCGCCACTGGGTTCCTCTCCGCTGGAATCAAATTCGGCGACACTGTCGGAATCCAACTGCCGATGGTGCGAGAGGCAGCCGTTGCGCAACTCGCCTGCGCAAAGATCGGGGCCATATCGGTTCCCATCTTCTCCGGATTCGGCACCTCTGCAGTCGTCGATCGGTTGAAGATCGCGGGCGCAAAGGCTCATGTTCTCTCGAATGGTTTCACCCGCCGCGGCAAAGACGTGCGGGTCAGTGAGGACTTGATTTCGGCTCTCGGACAAATCGACACTCTTCGCACCACCATCGTGGTGTCGCTGATCGACGGTGTGGATCGATCCACGCTCCCCGGGGAAATCGCGTGGGAGGACCTGGGCAACGGCCAACCCGCCGCTGCACTGGCCGCCGCGCTGACACCGACCGACCACCCATTGTTCATAGCCTTCACCTCCGGTACGACCGGCGCCCCCAAGGGTGTAGTTCTCGGCCACACGGGATTCGCAGTAAAAGCCGGCAGCGATGCGGCCTTCAGCTTCGACGTCGGTGAAGGCGACGTGTCGACCTGGATCACCGACCCCGGCTGGATCATGAGCCCGATCGTGATCTTCGGCGGGCTCATCGCAGGTAGTTCCGTCGCCCTGTATGCCGGTACACCGGATTGGCCTGACACCGACCGGATCTGGAACATGGTGCGCGAACTGGGCGTCACGATGATGGGCATCTCCCCCACCCTCGTCCGCTCACTGATGGGCAGGGACGATACGCACATCGAGACCGGAGAACTTCGCGTGCTCGCATCGAGCGGAGAAGCATGGACCCCTGACGCCTACGAGTGGCTGTACACGATCGCAGGTCGACGACAGATCCCGATCATCAACTACAGCGGCGGCACCGAGGTATCCGGGGCGATCCTCTCCAACACCACGGCCGAACCGATTCACCCCTGCGGATTCGCCGGACCGTTGCCCGGTATGGGCGCTGACGTCGTCGATTCGGATGGTGTCGGACTCGGGGTGGGCCTCGGTGAACTCGCGCTCCGGCGGCCGTCGCCCGGCATGCCGTTGACGTTCTGGGGGAATCCGGACCGCTATTTCTCGACCTACTGGGATCGCTGGCCAGGAGTCTGGTATCACGGAGACTGGGTCGAAGTCGACGAGAACAATGTATGGTTCGTGCGCGGCCGCAGCGATGACACACTCAAGATCGCCGGAAAGCGTCTAGGACCTGCCGAAGTCGAGTCCGTCGTCAACGCGGACCCTCGAGTGATCGAATCGGCCGCAATCGGCGTTCCCGACGCCATCAAGGGTGAGGCGTTGGTCGTATTCGCCCGTGTCAACGACACGGACCCGGAATCGGACGCCGCGCTCGCCGACTCCATACGAACCGAAGTGGCATTGCAACTGGGAAAGCCGCTCACCCCGAAGCACGTACACATCGTGGGTGTGCTGCCCAAGACCCGAAGCGGCAAAATTTTACGCCGAGTCATCAAGGCGGTCTATACCGGAAACGGCTCCGGCGACACTTCGTCCATCGACGACGCTTCGTCCCTCGACACGATCCGAGGATTGGCGTGAGGACCCGAAACGGACGCGTGGCGGTCGTCGGCATCGCCGAGCTACCACCGCAGCGCACGACGTCTGGGATCACGACACTCGAAATGCTCGCCCGGGCAGCGCGTCTGGCGGTCCTCGACGCAGGGTTGACCCCGTCGGACATCGACGGAGTGATGTGCGGCCCCCACGTCGGTGAAACTCCCCAACATGTACCAGCGACCGTCGCCGAATATTTGGGCCTACAACCCGACTTCGCCGATATCGTCGACCTCGGAGGTGCTACCGGAGCTGGAATGCTCTGGCGCGCTGCAGCTGCCATCGAAGCCGGCATGTGCACTACAGTGTTGTGTGTTCTCGGCAACACCCGGGACCCGCTCAATGTGCCGCGCTCGCCGAACCGAAATCCGATCCGGGAGTTCGACGTGCCCTACGGCGCGAGCGGCGCGAACCAAGCTTACGCGATGATCGCGCAGCGACACATGGCCGAGTTCGGCACCACGGCGGAACAACTCGCTCAGGTAACAGTCAAGGAACGGGCCAACGCGCAGCTCAACCCCGACGCAGTCTTCCACGGAAAACCGTTGACGGTCGACGACGTACTATCCTCGCCGATGGTGATGTCACCGCTGCATCTGTTCGAGGTGGTCATGCCCTGCGGCGGCGGCGCAGCATTCGTCGTCACCTCCGCCGATCGAGCGAGCGCTTCACCCCATCCACCCGTCTATCTGCTGGGCGCAGGTGAGAAAGTGACACATCGTGCGCTGAGCCAGGCCCCGCGCCTGACGACGTCGCCGCTCGCCCCTGCCATCGAACATGCCTACCGCACAGCCGGCATCACAGCTTCGGATCTGGACTTTCTTTCGATCTACGACTGTTATTCCATCGTAGTTGCCATTACCGCCGAGGACGCCGGGGTATGTGCCAAAGGCGAGGGAGGGAGTTGGGTCGCCGAGCACGACTTCTCACATCGAAGCACGTTGCCAGTCAACACTCAGGGCGGTCAACTCGGCTGCGGCCAAGCAGATCTGGCTGGCGGCATGACCCACATCACCGAAGCTGTTCGCCAGCTGAGGCGGGAGGCGGGAGACCGGCAGATAGTAGGTGCCGAAGTGGCCCTGGTCACCGGCAACGGCGCCACCATGAGCGAGGAAGTCGCGCTCGTCCTCGCCGGAGCAAGCACATGACGCAGACCATGACGACACCTACCATGACGACACCGAAGCCTGGCCCGGTGGTCACCGAATTGACTCGAACGTACTGGGCCGCTGCCGAGGATGGGACGTTGTTGATCCAGCAGTGCGGCACCTGCCGCACCTATCAGCACTATCCGGCGCGGATGTGCAGAACCTGCTGGTCGGAAGACATCGACTGGGTGAAGGCCCAGGGTACCGGCAAGATATGGACATTCACTGTCGTCGGCATTCCCGGCCATCCCGCATGGAAAGCGGAAAGCCCCTACATCCTGTCGCTGGTCGAACTCGACGAAGGACCGCGCCTGATGACCAACATCGTCGGATCCGAGCCCCGCGACGTGCGGGTCGGACAGCGGGTTGTGCTAGCGCCCGCAGCAAACGATCAGCCAGCTTTGCAATTCGAGATCGAAGCCTGAAACGTTCGCCTGAGAAGAACGGAAGTGCCATGTCCACCAACACAATCGGATCTCCGGCCGACCGTACGTCGATAGAACGACGTGCACGGATGGGGAGCTTCATCGGAACTACCATCGAGTGGTACGACTTCTACCTCTACGGTACTGCCGCAGCACTCGTTTTCCCCCAACTGTTCTTTCCCTCCTACTCCCCGCTCACCGGCACCCTGCTCGCGTTGCTGACCTACTCGGCCGGCTTCATTGCACGGCCGCTAGGCGGAATCATCATGGGCCACTTCGGCGATCGGATCGGCCGCAAGGCAATGCTGGTCATGTCGTTGATGATCATGGGTGTTGCTACCACGCTCATCGGTTTCCTACCCACGTTCACCGCAGTCGGAGTATGGGCACCCATCCTGCTTCTGGTCCTTCGTATCATTCAGGGCTTCGGCGTCGGTGGTGAATGGGGTGGAGCCGTTCTCGTGGCCGTCGAACACGCGCCACCCACGCGGCGTGGATTGTTCGGCGCATGGCCGCAAGCCGGCGTGCCGGCCGGGCTGCTTCTGGCCAACGGAGTCTTCATCACCCTGACCGTCACTCTGTCCGATGCTGCGTTCATGGCGTGGGGCTGGAGAGTCGGGTTCCTGGCTTCGTCCGCACTCATCATCATCGGCCTGGTAATTCGGTTGAAGATGGAGGAAACACCCGACTTCCAAAAAGCCAAAGACGACGGCGCCATTGCGAAATTCCCCATCGTCGAAGTCCTGCGCACACAGTGGAGGCAAGTGCTACTGGCCGTCGGAATCAAGATGTCGCAGAACGCAATCTTCTACATCATCACGGTGTTCGCGCTCACCTACGTCACGACCGTCCTGGACCTTCCCCGATCCACGGCGTTGATCGGCGTCTTGCTGGCATCGGGCGTAAGTATGTTCACGATCCTGCTCTCCGGACGCCTGTCGGACGAATACGGGCGTCGACGGATCTACATGATCGGCGCAGTTCTCTCTGCGTTGTTCGCGTTCCCGTTCTTCATCTTGATGGACACCAAGAGCTCACTGCTCATCTGGGGTTCGATCATCATCGGACTCGTGTTCCACGACCTCATGTACGGACCGCAGGCCGCGTTCATGTCCGAGCTCTTCGAGCCCGAATTACGTTACACCGGAGCATCACTGGGCTATCAGGTGGCGTCGCTGCTCGCGGGAGGGCTTTCCCCGGTGCTCGCCGTTCTACTCCTCGGACTGGCGGACAACCGCCCGTGGCCCGTCGCCCTCTACATGGTCGGACTCAGTGTGATCACCATCGTCGCAACTTACTTCTCACCGGAAACCCACCGCGGTAACCGGTTGACCAAGTCATCGGACTCGTCGGGCACCTCACGCATGCCGAATTCGCCGACTTCGCCGACTTCGCCGGACTCGCCGAGGGCCGAACGGTCCAACGCACCCGTTGCAACCCACGGGCACTGAGAAGCGCAAACGGATTCGAGGAAGCACCATGCTCACGACGACGACCCCGGTCGGATCGAACCGTCAACGTGCGCTGATCGCGCTCGTACAGGTTCTCGGCCTCTGCGTGTGGTTTTCGGCTACCGCCGTCGTACCCACGCTGAGAGTCGAATGGAACATAGGTGAGTCTGCGGCTGTCTGGCTCACCGCATCCGTCCAGATCGGGTTCGTCGTCGGAGCAATCACTTCCACCGTTCTGAACCTGGCAGACAGGATCGCACCCGAGCGGCTCCTGGCTGCAAGTGCCCTGGCGGCCGGTGCATGTACAGCGATTCTGGCCTGGCAGGTGAGCGGGCTTGCCACCGCGATCCCGTTGCGCTTTCTCACCGGTTTCTTTCTCGCCGGGATCTACCCGGTGGGTATGAAGCTCATGGCGTCGTGGTCCGACTCGTCGAACCGCGGTAAATCGTTCGGGGTTCTACTCGGTGCCCTGACGCTGGGATCGGCACTCCCCCATCTCATCGGCAGTGTCGGCCCGCTGCCGTGGCGAGCGGTCATGGGTGTTGCATCGGGGTTGACTCTCATCGCGGCAGTCATCGCTCTGACGTCTATCGCGGCGGGCCCGTTCCTGGACACCCGACCGATCACGCCTAATCCGCGCTACGCCTTGATCATGTTCCGTGAACGCGGCCCCCGGCTGGCAAATCTCGGGTACTTCGGCCACATGTGGGAGCTCTACGCGTTCTGGACCTGGATCTCGCTGTTCGTGCTTTTCGGACGCGAACAGAGAGGGGACGGCACGGGCACGACAGGGCTGATCGCCTTCGGTGCTATCGGAATCGCTGGGGTCATCGGGTGTCTGGTCGGTGGGTGGGCATCCGACCGATTCGGACGTCCTGTCGCTGCAGTGTCCGCCCTGGCGGTAAGCGGGACTTGTTGCCTGATCTCACCATTGTTTTTCGCTGTCTCTACGCCGGTGCTCGCTGTTTTCTTGTTCGTCTGGGGCGCCTCGGTCATCGCGGACTCCGGCGTCTTCTCCACGACTCTCAGCGAAACCGCCGACTCACGCTTCATCGGCACCGCACTGACCGCTCAAACAGCCATCGGATTTCTACTCACAGTGGTCACCATCCAATTCGTACCAGTACTGGCAGCACTGGTCGGTTGGCAGTTCGCCTTCCTACTGCTCGCCCCCGGCCCCGCAATCGGAGCCATCGCAATGTGGGCACTTCGCGCTCGCACTCACAACACCGAAGGAGCACCATCATGAGTACCTCACCCACCCATACCCGCCGCACACTGTCCGTAGGAGACACTGCAGAGCTGACCAGGACCGTCGGCGCGGGCGACATCGAGCTGTTCACCGAGATCAGCGGCGACCGCAACCCGTTGCACTACGACGAAGCAGCCGCCGAGGCATCTCGATTCGGCGAGATAGTCGTGCAAGGCGGAATCACGAGCGCGATTCTGAACGCCGTTGTCGCCGAGGAGCTGCCCGGCCCCGGAACGGTGTTCTTGAACGTCAACTGGGCCTTCAAGGCGCCTGTCCGACCGGGTGACACCATCACCGGACGCGTTGAGGTGATCTCGGCACGATCCGACAAACCCATCACCGAGCTGAAAACCACCGTCACCCGGGGAGATGGAACAGTCGTACTCGAAGGCACGGCCGTCTGCTACACGATGAGCCTGACTCGCGAGGAGAAATAATGACAGACGACCGTCGTCCGGTACTTGTCTCGACCGCTCGCACCGCAGTCGGAAAATTCGGCGGCGGTCTCGCTCATCTGAGCGCACTCGAACTGGGCGGCGCCGCAGTTCGAAGCGCTCTCGCCCCGTTCCAGGGCAGTGTTGTGCCAGACCACACCTTCCTCGGAAACGTCGTGCAAGCGGGCAGCGGCCAGAACCCTGCGCGAGTGGCCGCCATCAAAGGCGGCGTACCTACCACCGTGCCGGGAACAACGATCAACGACGTCTGCCTCGCTTCCATGACGGCGACCGGCCTGGCCGCATCGCTGATTCGTGCAGGCGACACCGACTGCGCCCTGGTCGGCGGTTTCGAATCCATGAGCCAAGCAATGCACGGGACCCGTCAACGATCGGCCCCGAAAGTGGGTGACACCGCATCGGTCGACCTCTTGGTCCGAGACGGGCTGTGGTGCGCCGTCAGCGATTCGGGGATGGGTGAAATTTCCGATCGAGCAAACCGTGAGTTGACCATCAGCCGAGCCGAGCAGGACGAATTCGCCGCCGAAAGTCACCGTCGAGCCGACCGGGCCACGAGCACCGGCCGGTTCGCCGATGAAATCACCGCGCTCATAGACGTTTTGAAATCCGACGAGGGAATCAGACCGACCAGCACTACGGCCGCACTGTCGCGACTGTCTGCGGCATTCACATCCGACGGCACGATCACCGCGGGCAACGCATCGCAGATGTCCGACGCCGGCGCCGCCGGCGTAATGATGTCCAGTGGCCGAGCGAGGTCGCTCGGAATCGCCCCGCTCGTCGAGATCGTCGACCGGGCAACCATCGCTGGGCCTGATGTGTCGCTGCACCTCAAGCCGGCGAACGCTGCCCGGCAACTGCTCGAGCGCAACGGCATGTCGATAACCGACATCGGAATCTGGGAGATCAACGAGGCGTTCGCCGGCGTCGTGCTGGCATCGGCCCGCAATCTCGACCTGGACCTCGACCATGTCAATCCCAACGGAGGGGCTGTCGCTCTCGGGCATCCTCTGGGGGCGTCCGGATTCCGCATGATCATGAGTCTGTCGATGGAGATGCGGCGACAGGATGTCGAGTTCGGCATTGCCGCGATCTGCGGCGGCGGTGGCCAAGGCCAGGCCATACTGCTCCGGGCCGCGTAATCGCTGGTACTCCGGCGCAACCAAACGGCATCCCTTCGAGCCGCCCCCGAGCGCACACTTCAAAGACACCCACGGATCCGATTGCCGGGACCCACGGCCCGGGCATAGCCTGGACGCCGACCACCACAGGAGGCTCGTGTACAAGATCTACCAGCTGGGCAGCCCGTGCCCGAACACAACAGACGAATCGGTAGCTGAACTGCTTTCCGCCGCCGACGCCCACGTCCAACACCTCGGAGCTGTACGCGACGAGGACGAGCTCATTCGAGTTTGCGCCGACGCCCATGCGCTGATCCCGATGGGCGCCGAGCCGATCACCCGTCGCGTACTCGTCTCGCTCGGGAACCTGAAGGTAGTGGCGCGTGGGGGTGTCGGTGTCGATGCGGTCGACGTCGACTCGGCAACCGCGCTGGGAGTTCAGGTCACCAACGCGCCGGACAGCAACTATCGCGATGTTGCCGTGCACGCTCTGTCCATGATCCTGTACCTGGTGCGTGGCCTCGGGGAGTTCGATGACCGTGTGAGACAGGGGCTGTGGGACTCCACAGAATTCGCGCCGCTGCTGCGCAGACCAGAAGCCATGCGTCTGGGAATCGTCGGTCTGGGGCGCAGCGGGACCGAACTGGCGACGATGGCCGCGGCAATTGGGTTCCAGATTGCCGCGCACGTTCGTCCAGGCCGCGAAGACCTCGCCCGCGCTGCGGGAGCGGTGCCGATGTCGCTCGACGAACTGGTCTCCTCATCGCACGTTGTGTCCCTGCACGTTGGACTCGACGCCGCCAATCACCACCTTGTCGACGCAGCCCTTCTCCAGCGTTTCCTTCCCGGGGCAATGCTGGTCAATGTTTCGCGCGGCGGTCTGGTCGATGCTGCCGCACTCTCCGCAGCGCTCGTCGACGGTCGGCTGAGGGGAGCGGCCCTCGACGTATTTCCGAACGAGCCAATCCACGTGGACAGTCCTCTCCTGCAAGCCCCCCGAACGGTTCTGACCCCACACGTGGCGTACCTGTCGACCGAATCCGTACGAGACGCGACGAAAACTGCGGTCATGGACGTCATCAGGGTCCTCGAGGGCCGTGAACCGGTCAACCCGGTGAATCGGATCAAAGGTTGAACGGATGAGATACCGGCGTGTGAGTTCAACAACTGAACGGCCCGCAGCATGAGACTTGGATCGAGCGCCGGCTAGAGGATGACGCGCGCGCCGGCCACGTTCTTTTTGCCGCGACGAACCACCAACCACCGTCCATGCAGGAGTCCATCCGCGGAGGGCGTCCACTCCTCGTCGGAGACCTTCTGGTTGTTCACCGACGCACCACCCTCTTTCACTGCGCGACGGGCCGCGCTTTTGCTTTCACACAACCCGGTCACAACAAGAAGATCGACGATGGTCGGCAACTCGCCTGCCGCAACATCGACAACGGAGGTCTCTTGCAGCGCAGCTGCCAGCGTGGCTTCGTCG
>NZ_JBAWFH010000205.1:0-10440 GCF_049591685.1 Rhodococcus sp. (in: high G+C Gram-positive bacteria)
GTACGGCTACTTCGGGTTCGGGTACGAGCGCCGCTCCGGCAGCCGGTGCGCCGGCCCCGGCAAACCAGTGCCCCGACCAGAGTCTCGCCATCAAGGCGACCCCGGACAAGGCGTCCTACCGTGTCGGCGAAGAGCCCGGTTTCACGGTCGTCATCACCAACATCAGTGCCACCGCGTGCCAGCGCGACGTCGGTGCCGGCCTCCAGCAGGCGCTGGTCTACACCCTCGACGACCAGCGCATCTGGTCCAACACCGATTGCTTCCCGGACGCACAGTCCGATCTGCGCTCCTTCGATCCGGGCCAACAGGCAGGCTTCACCGTGAAATGGTCGGGCACGAACTCGGTGCCGGGCTGCGGCGAAGAGCGGATTCCCGTGGGTGCTGGCTCGTACAAGGTGATTGCTCAGCTCGGTGAGCTGCGCAGTTCACCCGAGCCCTTCAACATCACCTAGGCGAACTTTTCGTCAGTCGAACGGCCCGGCGATCGACGATTCGGCCAATCTCGACAGGCCCTCGCGGATGTGCCGGGCCCACAGGCCGCCAATGCCTTCGACGGACTGAAGATCGGCGGCCGTCGCTGCGAGCAGGCCCTGGAGGGTCCCGAACGACGACACCAGGCGATGGATCTGACTGAACTGCAGCCGGGGCACTCGCGTCAGTACGCGGTATCCGCGCGGACTCATCGGTGTGTCCAGCGCTTCGATGGTGGCCGGGTAGCCGAATGCGCGGGCCAGCGTCGTCAGATCCAGGAGGTCGACGTCGGTGAGCTTGTCCAATGCGCCCAGGGCCTTCTCGACGGACGCCGTGCTCGCCGTTTCCGTTCCTGCGAGATAGTCCCGCACGACGAGTTGACGGTCGACGTCGTTATCCCCGAGCAGTTCTTCGAGTTGCAGGGCCAACTGTCGACCGTCGGTGCCGAGTTCGAGGACGTTCTGTTCGATCTCCACGGACACTCGCCGGACCATCTCGAGTCGCTGTGCGACGGTCAACGCGTCCCGCAACGTCACAAAATCTTCGATCTCGACGACGGAGAGCTGCCGGGTGTTGTCGTCGAGACGCGCCTTGTAGCGCTCGAGAGTTGCAACGGCTTGATTGGCACGCGATTGGATGGTTGCCGAGCCTTCCACCACGTGGCGGATGCCGGCGACGTAGACGCTGACGATGCTCATCGACTGGCTGACCGAGACGACCGGGTATCCGGTCTGCATCGCGGTGCGCTCGGCTGCGCGGTGTCGCGTACCGGACTCGACAGTCGGAATCTTGTGGTCGGGGACGAGCTGGACGTTGGAACGGACGATGCGCTTGCCGTCGGTGGAGAGCACGACGGCACCGTCCATCTTGGACAGCTCGCGCAGCCTCGTCGGGGCGAATTCGACGTCGAGCTCGAAACCACCGTCGCAGATGGCTTCGACCGCGTCGTCGTAGCCGAGGACGATGAGGCCACCGGTACGCCCCCGCAGGATGCGTTCCAATCCGTCACGTAGAGCAGTGCCCGGCGCCAGCCGTGCGATGGTTTCGCGGAGCGCAGGGGAGGAGGGCTCGCTGCGTGTGGAGTCTTCCACGGTCATCCCCTCGTTCGTTGTCGACTGCCGGACGTACTGTGCCAATCGATCGATGCGAAATCGGTTCGTGCGAAATCGGGTGCTGCGAAATCACAGTCCTGGCAGGTTGAGGGTATCGGAGGGTTGTCACCGGCCACGCCCACGTACGGAATCGAGCGCCTCGCCGAGATTGGTCACCGTCTTGACCTTCATGCCTGCTGGGATGGTATCGCCGTGCTCGGGGGTGATCGCGTGAGTGAACCCGAGTCTGTAGGCCTCCGCCAGCCGCCGCCCGAGGCCCGACACGCGACGCACCTCGCCTGCGAGGCCGACCTCTCCGAGGATGACGACACCCGTCGGCAACGGGACGTCGGTGACCGCGGACGCGACGGCCGCTGCAAGGGCGAGATCGGCTGCCGGTTCGCTCGTCTTCATTCCGCCCACGGTGGCCGCGTACACCTCCGATTTGGCGACCTTGATGCCGCAGCGTCGCTCGAGTACGGCCAAGATCATCGCGACGCGGGCCGAGTCGAGCCCGCTGACGGCTCTGCGCGGCGACGGCATGTGGGTGTCGACGACGAGCGCCTGCAGTTCGGCGAGCAACGGTCGCTTGCCGTCCATGGTGACCGTGACGGCAGTGCCGGGGACGGCTTCGGTGCGGTGGTGCAGGAATAGGCCGGACGGGTCGGAGATGCCTTCGATGCCGGTGTCTCGTAGTTCGAAACAGCCGACCTCGTCGGAGGCTCCGAATCGGTTCTTGATGCCGCGGATCATGCGCAGCGTGGAGTGTTTGTCGCCTTCGAAGTGCAGGACGACGTCGACGAGGTGTTCGAGCGAGCGCGGCCCGGCCACGGCTCCGTCTTTGGTGACGTGACCGATGAGCAGCACTGCGATTCCCGTTGTCTTCGCGAGCGAGGTGAGTGCGCTGGTGATGGCGCGAACCTGGGTGACGCCCCCGATGACGCCGTCGACGTCGGCGGCGAGCATTGTCTGCACGGAGTCGACGATGAGCAGACTCGGCTTGACCTGTTCGACGTGCCCGAAGATGGTCGCGAGGTCGGATTCGGCTGCCAGGTAGACACGCTCGTGTACCGCGCCGGTGCGATCGGCTCGCAATCGAACCTGCCCAGCCGATTCCTCGCCGGTGACGTACAGGGCTCGACGGTCTTCGCCGGTGCGGGCCCAGCGGTGGACGACCTCGAGCAGCAGGGTGGATTTGCCGACGCCGGGTTCTCCGGCCAACAGAACGACCGAGCCGGGGACGAGTCCGCCGCCGAGTACACGGTCGAACTCAGAGATACCGGTGGAGTTCGCCTTCGCGGTCGTGCCGCTGATCTCGGTGATGGCCGTGGCAGGGGAGGTCGGAACCATTGCGGCCATTGCGGACCTGGTGTTGCCTGCGCCGAGTGCGGAGGCTCCCGCTCGGTTGGCGACCGGGGTGAGGACCGGAGCTTCGTCCATCGATCCCCAGTTGCCGCAGTCGGGGCAGCGGCCTACCCATTTGGCGACGGTGAGCTGGCACGCCGAACACCGGTAATTCGTCTTCAGTTTGGCCACTCGGAAAGACTAGAGGTGGCTACCGACAGGCGAGCGTCAGTTGTTGCCGCCTGCGCCCTCTTCGGACTCGACCTCGGCGACTTCCTGCTCGGCGTGTTCTTCGTCGTGATGCACCTCGGCGAGAACTGGGGACTTCTCCGAGACATCTCGGCCGAGGTCAGTGCCCGCGTCGACGGGAACCAGCATCTCGACCTCGCCGGCCTTCTCGAACGTGAACGTGACCGGAATTGTCAGGCCGGGACGAACCTCTTCACCGATGCCGTTGAGTTCGACGGTGATGAACTGCAGCGGGATGCCCGGATCCTCGACCTCGTTGTCGATGACAACGCCCGCACCAAGCGCGGTGAGCGGTTCGATCTCGGTGCCGCTGGGCTGCTCGCCCACGGTGACGTTCGACGCTGCGGTGGTGGAGATGCTCTGCAGCGTGTCCGCAGATTCGGAGCTGTTGTTGACCGCGGTGAAACCGAGTTCGACCTTGCCGCCCGGCTCGATGGAGTATTCCTCACCCTGCGGGTAGACGACGTGCACGTTCCGCAGGGAGATGTCACCGACGTCGGCGAAGTTTCCGTTGATCGCGGCGACCTGCTGGGCAGTCTGGCTCACCTGGCCGGCACTGCATGCCGTGAGAGTCAGCGCGGCGCCCGCGGCGACGGCGAGTGCGGAAGCCAATCGGCGGTTCTTACTGTTCGCGGTCGCAGCGATGAACGCAGTCACGGGTCGTCCTCCAGGTGTGGCCGGTGTTGTCTTGCCGGTGTCGTGGGTGCCGATGTGGTCGAGCGGGGCGCATCTGTCAGCCGATCCGTCGGGTCCACTAGGCAGAGTAGTAGTCATCTCGTTCCAGCGAGTCGCTGGGGCGTGAACAAGGCACGCCGCGGACCCTTTATCGGCGTGTTGACCGGCGTTTCGTGTCACCTCTCTCACACGCGGAAGCGCATGCTGTGGGGGCTGAACGGGGTGTCCAGATACACGTTCCGCCACCGGTGTCAACCCCTCGAGATGCGCGTGCGTGCCCCTGACCTGCGCCGTTGATCCGCTGTCATGGTAAAGTGGAAAAATCGAAAGGGGCACGGGACACATGATTTTCAAGGTCGGAGACACCGTCGTTTACCCTCATCACGGTGCGGCGCTGATCGAAGCGATAGAAACCCGCACCATCAAGGGTGAAGCGAGAGAGTACCTGGTTCTCAAAGTCGCTCAGGGCGATCTCACCGTACGCGTTCCTGCAGACAATGCCGAGTACGTGGGCGTACGCGACGTAGTGGGTCAAGAAGGCTTGGACAAGGTCTTTCAGGTTCTGCGCGCACCCCACACCGAGGAGCCGACCAACTGGTCGCGGCGCTACAAGGCCAACCTCGAGAAGCTTGCTTCCGGAGACGTCAACAAAGTAGCCGAGGTCGTTCGCGACCTCTGGCGGCGCGAGCAGGACCGTGGCCTTTCCGCCGGCGAGAAGCGCATGCTCGCCAAGGCGCGTCAGATTCTCGTCGGAGAGCTCGCGCTCGCCGAGGGAACGGACGAGGCCAAGGCCGATATCATTCTCGACGAAGTTCTCGCTGCCGCTTCCTAGGTGGCTCGTTCCAACACAGGTTCCGTCGTCGCGCTCGTACCGGCGGCGGGACAAGGCCTTCGGCTCCAGCGTGGAGTACCGAAGGCCTTTGTGACGGTAGGGGGAATCACCCTCCTGCAACGGTCCGTCGACGGACTTGCCGCATCAGGCGTCGTCGACCGCATCGTCGTCATCGTGCCCGCCGAAATGGCGGACCACGCACGTGACCTTCTCGGCCCCGACATCACTGTCGTGACCGGTGCGGCCGAACGTACCGGCTCGGTCCGGTTGGGCCTCGCAGCGGCAGACGATGCTGCCATCGCGCTCGTGCACGACGCAGCTCGCTCCCTGACGCCGCCCACCTTGATCGCTCGTGTCGTTGCCGAGGTTCGCGCGGGACGCGGCGCCGTCGTCCCGGCTCTTCCGGTGGCGGACACGATCAAGACCGTCGACGCCAACGGTGCCGTGGTCGGCACCCCGGATCGCAGTGAACTGCGCGCGATACAGACGCCACAGGGTTTCCGTGCAGATCTGCTGCTGCGCGCGTACGCCAACGCGTCGGACGCAGCCACCGACGACGCCGGTCTCGTCGAACGGCTCGGCGAAACCGTGCACACCATCGTCGGCGACGCACTGGCGTTCAAGATCACCACACCGCACGACCTCCTTCTGGCCGAGGCGATCGCGGGCCGAGAGAACGCAGATCGGGAGAACGCATGAGGGTCGGTATCGGTACGGATGTTCATCCCATCGCACCGGGTCGTCCGTGTTGGCTCGCGGGATTGCTCTTCGAGGACGCCGACGGATTGGAAGGCCACTCCGACGGCGATGTCGCTGCTCATGCGCTGTGCGACGCGCTGTTGTCGGCGGCCGGCCTCGGTGATCTCGGTTCGGTGTTCGGCACCGGCCGGCCCGAGTGGGACGGGGTGAGCGGTGCGGCGATGCTGACCGAGGTGCGACGTCTGCTGGCCGAGCACGGATTCACGATAGGTAATGCCGCGGTGCAGATCGTGGGTAACCGACCGAAGATCGGGCCGCGGCGTCTCGAAGCTCAAGACACGTTGTCGGAGGTGCTCGGGGCGCCCGTGTCGGTCTCGGCGACCACCACCGACGGTTTGGGATTGACCGGCCGCGGCGAGGGGATAGCCGCGGTCGCGACCGCGCTTGTCATGACGGAGTAAAAGCACCGGTAGCATTGCTGGTCGTGACCCTTCACCTGTTCGACACCGAGACGAGGGCCCTGCGGGAATTCACCCCCTTGGTCCCTGGCCATGCATCGGTGTATCTGTGTGGGGCAACTGTTCAGGGTGAGCCGCACATCGGTCATGTCCGCAGCGGTGTTGCGTTCGACGTTCTCCGGCGATGGCTGCTGGCTCACGACCTCGACGTCGCGTTCGTCCGCAACGTCACCGACATCGACGACAAAATCCTGAACAAGGCACGCGACGCAGGCCGCCCATGGTGGGAATGGGCTGCGACGTTCGAGCGGTCGTTCACCTGGGCCTACGACAAACTGGGCGTGCTACCTCCGTCCGTCGAACCGCGGGCCACGGGACACATCACGCAAATGGTCGAGTTGATCGAGCGGTTGATCGAGTCGGGCCACGCGTACGCCGCCGAGGGCGACGTCTACTTCGACGTGCGTAGCTTCCCCGATTATGGCGCACTGTCCGGGCACAAACTCGACGACGTACATCAGGGCGAGAGTGCAGGCGCAGGCAAGCGTGATCCGCGTGACTTCACGCTGTGGAAGGCCGCCAAGCCCGGTGAGCCGTCGTGGCCGACGCCCTGGGGGCGTGGCAGGCCGGGGTGGCACCTCGAGTGCTCGGCGATGTGCGAGACCTACCTCGGCGCGGACTTCGACATTCACTGCGGCGGTCTGGACCTCGTTTTTCCGCATCACGAGAACGAACGCGCGCAGAGCAAGGCCGCCGGTGGCGGTTTCACCCGCTATTGGCTGCACAACGGGTGGGTGACGATGGGCGGTGAGAAGATGTCCAAGTCGCTCGGCAACGTGCTCTCGGTGCCCAACGTGCTGCGCAGCGTTCGACCGCAGGAGCTTCGCTTCTACCTCGGCGGCGCGCACTACCGTTCGATGCTCGAATACTCCGATCACGCGCTGCAGACGGCTGCAGTGACGTACCGGGGAATCGAGGGCTTCCTCACGCGTACCGTCGAACGGGCGGGTGACGTTCCGCTCGGTCGGTGGACGGACGATTTCGCCGACGCGCTGAACGACGACCTCGGTGTGCCGAAGGCGCTCGCAGCCGTCCACGCAACGGTGCGCGCAGGCAACAGTGCACTCGAAGCCGGCGATCTCGAGTCGGCGGTCGCGCAGGCTTCCCTGGTTCGCGGCATGCTGTCGATCCTCGGCGTCGACCCGTTGGATCCGCACTGGACGTCGGGCGGCGGCGACAACGCAGCCGTCGAAGATGCGCTCGGGGTGCTCGTCGCCGCCGAACTGCAGCGGCGAGCACAGGCCAAGGTCGACAAGGATTGGGCAACCGCGGACGCCATCCGAGACCGGCTGGCCGGAGCGGGCATAGATGTGACAGATACCCCGAACGGACCGGAGTGGTCCGTCGGGACAAACAGCAGTACCGACGAAGCAGGGCAGTGATGGCAGGCAATTCGAGTAGGCGCGGAGCAGTTCGCAAAACGGGCACCAAGAAGGGGCAGGTCGCCGGGTCCGGCGGCAACCGTCGGCGCGGCCTCGAACCACGGGGTGCGACGCCTCCGGCCGAGGCCAGGACGAAGCATCCCGCGTCGCGTCGCGCGAAGATGGCCGAGAAGTCGGCACAGTCGACGGGTCGCCAGAGTGGTGGCCGGGTCGCCAGTCGCAAGAGCGACGACGCGCCTGAGGTCGTGCTCGGTCGCAACCCGGTCGTCGAATGCCTGCGCGCGGGTGTTCCGGCGACGGCACTGTGGGTTGCCGTCGGCACCGACAGCGACGAGCGTCTGAAGGAAAGCGTGCAGCGCGCCGGCGACGCCGGTATCTCCATCCTCGAGGTGCCCCGCTCGGATCTGGACAAGCTGAGCGCCAACGGTCTGCACCAGGGCCTCGCGCTGCAGGTGCCGCCGTATCGCTACGCCCACCCGGACGACCTGATCGGCGCGGCCCGATCGCACGCCGAGCCGCCGCTTCTCGTGGCACTCGACAACATCACCGACCCACGTAACCTCGGCGCGGTCGTGCGGTCCGTCGCAGCGTTCGGTGGTCACGGCGTCGTCATCCCGCAGCGGCGCAGCGCCAGCGTTTCCGCCGTCGCATGGCGAACGAGTGCGGGTGCGGCAGCGCGTCTGCCCGTCGCCCGAGCAACCAATCTGACTCGTACTCTCAAGGATTGGCAGACGAAGGGCGTCATGGTGGTCGGTCTCGACGCGGAGGGCGACACCACGCTCGACGAGTTCGACGGCACCGGCCCGATCGCCATCGTCGTCGGCTCCGAGGGCAAGGGCCTCTCTCGCCTCGTTCGGGAGAACTGTGACTCGATCCTGTCGATCCCGATGGCCGGGCCCGTGGAGTCGCTCAACGCATCCGTCGCGGCAGGCGTCGTACTCGCCGACATCGCGCGGCAGCGCCGGGGCTAGGTGTGTGCGGCTTCGCCGCCCGTGTGCGAAAAACGCTGTTCCAACAGCATTAAAGGCGCACGGGCGCGAAGCGCACAGGGTCTCCCGGACGCAGCTGGCCCAACATCGGAAGATCCACCGTCCGCACGACGCCGATCACCGGGTACCCGCCGGTGACGGGGTGGTCGGTCAGGAACACCACGGGTTTGCCGTCGGGTGGCACCTGCAGCGCTCCGGGAACCATGCCTTCACTGGGTAGTTCGCCGGTGCGCGATCGCACCAACGCATCCGCGCCGTCGAGCCGGATGCCCACGCGGTCGGCGTCGGCGCTCACCGTCCACTCCTGTTGGAACAGCAGAGTCGGGTTCGTGAACCAGCTGTCACGCGGGCCCGGCACCACTCCGAGGACGCCTGTGCGCGCCGGCGCGATAGCGAAATCCGATGCGGGCCAATCGCTCGCCAGGGCGCCGACCGAAATGACGTCGGCCGCCGCTACGGGCGCGGGCCCGAGGCCGGACATGGTGTCCGTCGACCTGCTGCCGAGAATCGGTTCGACGTCGAAGCCGCCTCGCACGGCGACGTAGCTGCGCAGCCCGGACATCGGGGTTCCGAGCCGGAGTTCGTCGCCGTCGGACAGGACGAGCGTGCTGTACGTCCCTTCCTCGAAACCGTTGTGGTGCAGACGAACAGGAGCACCCGTCACGGCCAGAACGAGATGACCTTGCGCGCGGAGTTTCAGCCCACCCATCGTGGCTTCCAGGGTCGCAGCGTCGACGGTATTGCCCACGAGTCGATTGGCGGTGTCGTGCGCACGGACATCCGCGGCACCGGAGCGACCGACCCCGATCGCGGCGTATCCGGGCCTGCCGCGGTCCTGCAGCGTGCACAGCGGGCCAGGGGAGAGGATCTGAAGCGAACTCATTGCTGCTCGAATCGGACGGCGACGCCGGGGCGCAACAGCGCGGGTGGGTCGCGGCGGGCATCCCACAGGTCGGCGTCGGCAGTGCCGATCAACTGCCATCCGCCGGGCGAACTCCGCGGGTAGACGCCGGAGAATTCCCCCGCCAGCCCGACGGACCCGGCCGGCACCGACGTCCGGGGGGAGCTGCGCCGTGCGACCTGAAGGCGAGCGTCGTCGCCGACGAGGTAGCCGAACCCGGGTGCGAATCCGCCGAACGCGACGGTCCACGTCTGCTCCGCGTGCGCCGAGATCACCTCGGCGACGGTGAGTCCCGTCATGTCCGCGACGTCTCCGAGGTCCTCGCCGTCGTACCGCACGCGAATTACCACCGGATCGGGCGTGGCGCTCACGGAGTTCTCGGTGGGTTTTGCGGTGCGCAGCCATGCGAGGACTCGATCGCGGTTGCCGCTGTGACGGACGAGCACGGTACGGGCGGCCGGAACGAGGTCTTCGACGTCCTCGATGGCGGTGGCGACGAGAGTGCGGTGAAAGGCCATGGTCTCGGCGAGGTCGGCGTACTCGACCAGAAGGGCACGGTCCCCGCAGTCGTGAACGATCATCAGACGAACGGGGAAATGTGAATCTGATTGTCGGTCAATATCTTTCGGATCTGCCGAGCCATGTTGACCGCGCCGCGGGAATCGCCGTGCACGCAGACGGATTCGGCCTCGACTGCTACCGTGCTCCCGTCGATCGCCTCGACGGTGCCGTCGCGGACGAGGCGCAGTACTCGCTCGGCCACTTCTGCCGGATCGGTGAGAACGGCGCCGTCGATGCGCCGCGGCACCAGCTCGCCGGCGGGGGTGTAGGCGCGGTCGGCGAACGCCTCGCGCACCGTCGTGAGCCCGGCCTCGCCGGCACGCCGCAGGAACACCCCCGGAATACCCATCACCGGCAGGGTGCGGTCGTGGGCGAGGATCGCCTCCACCACGGCCGCGGCCTGTTCCTCGTGGTGCACGATCGCGTTGTAGAGGGCACCGTGCGGCTTGACGTAGGCCACCTTGCCGCCGGCAGCGCGGGCGAAGGCCTCGAGCGCTCCGATCTGGTAGATCACGTCGTTCGCGAGCGCCTCGGGCTCGATGTCGATGAAGCGACGACCGAACCCCGGCAGGTCGCGATAGCCGACCTGGGCTCCGATCATCACCCCGCCCTCGACCGCCTGGGCGCACACCCGCCGCATGATCGAGGGGTCGCTGGCGTGGAAGCCACAGGCGACGTTGGCGCTGCTGACGACGCCGAGCAGTGCCTCGTCGTCACCGAGCGTCCAG
>NZ_JBAWFH010000206.1:0-2230 GCF_049591685.1 Rhodococcus sp. (in: high G+C Gram-positive bacteria)
AGGCGGCGAACCCGCCTACAAGTATCCAGACGGCCACGATGCCGACTATCCACCAGAACATCCGGACAGCTTGGCAGATTGTTCAAGATCAAACCGGCGTTTCGCCGGTTTGATCGCAGCCGTCCGCGCTGCGCTCCCCACCTCAGCAGTCCGGCCGCTCAGAATCCGCAAGCCTAGTGCGCTGGGACCGCATGCCGACGGACTGCCGAGGTGGATGGTTTGGTGGTCCGCCGGCGCACGCACCCATGATCACGCATTGACTTCTATCAAGGTTGCAGTTGGTCTCGTCTCACGGGATGTCGTGCTGAATTAGGCGAATACGATTCGGTCGAATGATTCCTGGGCGGTAATGATGCCCCTCCGGTGAGACCACTAGCTCGTCGTCTTCCACATCGCTGATCTCCCACACGTCGACCGGGCTGCCCGTGTTGTTCATCCGAATAAACCAGTCTCGTTCCTCGGGGCTGCAGGCCAGGAAGCAGCCTTCCTGCTCGGCCACGTAGCTACCGGCGATACCGCGGGCAGCGCCCATCTTTCGGTAGTCGAGGCCGTGCTCACGAATAGACGCACGGTTCAGCGCGGATGAGACGTGGAATCGAATGGTCATTCGCCACAAGCTAGTCGACGTCAGACACTGGACACCATCGTTTTATTGCGGGTGCTCTGCGCTCGAGTCTCAACTCCCGATGACATCCCACAGCGGGTCGTTGTAGCCGATGTCGAAGGTGCATTCGCTTGGCCGCGGGTCGGGCACGAAGGCCCAGAGCAGCGCTCCGGCTGTACCGGCCTGACGCTGACCGTCAATTTTTCCTGCAATGCTGGCGGCTCGCGTCTCCACGCTCTTGCACGACCCGGCGGACTCGCCGATTTCCGCGACCAGCAACGGCTTTCCGGCAGCGTTCGACTGCACGATGCGACGCTGCAGGCCGTTCCACTGATCGCCGGGCAGAGCGACCCCGTCGGCGCCGTAATCGTGGTACTGCATCACATCGACAACGGGGGACTCGGCCAGGTACTGATACTCGTCGCCCTGGCTACCGCACTGACCGCCGCCGGTGAGGCCCGCAGTGATGAGGGTCTGAGAATCGATTGCCCGTACCTGCGCTCCCGCGGTGTCGAAGAACGAGCGGAGAACCTGGGCTGCATCGGGTGGGCAGGTTCGAGTCGACCACCCGCACGTCGCATCCCCGCACAGGCTCGTCTCTGGTTCGCCGACCAATTCCCACGCCGCCAAGGCCGACGAGTCCTTCCAGCGGGCGACTGCCGTCGTCATCCAGTCCTGAAAACTCAATCCTGCAGCGGGCTGGGCTGCCCAGCCGTCGACGTACCACTGACGATCCTTGAACGCATCGCCCTCACACGCGCCGTCCTGAGGTGACAGCACCGGCACCACGAGCTGATCGTGCGCCTCGGCTGCCGCGAACACGGCGTCCATCGGCCCGAAGTCGAGCTGCCCGGTGAACTTGTTGGTCGCCAGCGCCTGGAATGCGTTGAAGCGGGTCATCGAGTGCGGTGGCAGCGACGAGAAGTACGCGTCGAGGTCGACCATCGCGCCGCATCCGGCATTGACCGCCCAATCCGTCGCCAGCTGGTACGCGTTGAAGCCCGTCGGCCACCACGGAGCGCCGTCGAGCGACAGACCATCGGCACTGGCGGTAACGCGAGAGCCCGGTTCCGGGGCAGCCGCTGCGGGGGCTACCGATCCGAACATCACCGCAACCGCAGCGATCGCAGCCACCTTCAGGCACCGCATGGTCCGTGTCATCCGACCAACCTATAGGCACGACGCCAATATGCCTGCGCCAGAGTCGGAATCGGGCCTGGTCAAGGTTTCGACCGAGGCGGACGGGCAATCGGTTTCTTTAGTTGTGCTCTGGACTGGCGGTGTGAAAAATCACTACCATTTAGCAAAACGTTTGGTATTGACACGTAATACTGGTTGCGGCGGCGCTTCGACCGGAAGCCCAGCAAGCGAAGGCCGGATTCACACACATGATCGCTCACCGCACCTCGAAACGCGCCCTGGCCGTGGCCTGCGTTCTGCTCGTGGTCCCCGTCTGGTCAATCGGATCCGCATCCGCGCAAGACGTCGACGCGGCCGTCGCCACCTTCGGGCTGAGCGAACTGGGGCTGGGAGGATCGGTGCCCTTGACGGGCGTCGACGGACGGGCCCAGCTCACCGTGCCAGTCCCGGCCGGCACCACCGCGTCCGTTCTGAACACAACAATGA
>NZ_JBAWFH010000207.1:0-9942 GCF_049591685.1 Rhodococcus sp. (in: high G+C Gram-positive bacteria)
CCGTATTGCTGGGCCGGGGTCCGACCGTATTGCTGGGCCGGGGTCCGACCGTATTGCTGGGCCGGGGTCCGACCGGTATGTCGCCGCGGAGCGTGATGCGGTGCATGACGCGGTGCGCCGTGCCGTAGTCGCGGTTGGCGTAGTGCAGGATGCCGCGGTTGTCCCGGAGTACGAGGTCGCCGAGGCTCCACGGTGCCGCACGATGTGCTCGGGCTTGGTCAGGTGCGCGTACAGGAAGTCGAGAATTCCGCGGCTTTCGGCGTCGGACACGCCGACGATGTGCGAGGTAGTAGCCGAACTCGCGGTTGCCGTCGTGGATGGCGGTGAGCTTTTCGATCATGGTCCGCACCGGGGCGGCCAGCGATTCGTAGGCGAGTTGGTCGCAGCACGCGGCAGCTCCGTCGATGCGGGGGCACGCGTGCGCGGGAACTATGAAAGTCGAGGCGGCCGCAGTGGAACGGGGCCGATGGGTCGGGTGTGGTCACCGACAACAGATGGTGGTGCACGTCCGGCAGAGGTCGACGGTGAGGCGTCGAACCAGCGTCGCGGAGCGCATGACGCAAACCCTACCTGAATAATAGGAAACTTGAGAAGTCGGCGCGTTACCGTAGGAGTACGCCCACCAGCACAGATCAGGTAACACTTAATTTATGCTGGGGTGTCCGCACATGCCCTCGACGAAGGTAGTTCGCTGCACATGACTGATCAGACTCGTCCTCTCCGCGTCGCCATCGTCGGCGCCGGCCCGGCAGGCATCTACGCCGCCGACGCGCTCATGAAGTCCGATACAGACGTGAGCATCGACCTGTTCGAACGCATGCCCGCACCCTTCGGCCTCATCCGCTACGGCGTCGCCCCCGACCACCCACGCATCAAAGGCATCATCACCGCCCTGCACAAGGTCCTCGACAAGCCCCAGGTTCGCCTGCTCGGCAACATCGACTACGGCACCGACATCACCTTGGGCGACCTACGCCGCTTCTACGACGCCGTCATCTTCTCCACCGGCGCCAACGCCGACCGCGACCTCAAAATCCCCGGCATCGAACTCGACGGCAGCTACGGCGCAGCGGACTTCGTCTCCTGGTACGACGGACACCCTGACGTCCCCCGCACCTGGCCCCTCGACGCCGAAAAAGTCGCCGTCCTCGGCGTCGGCAACGTCGCCCTCGACGTCGCCAGAGTGCTCGCCAAGACCGGCGACGAACTCCTCCCCACCGAAATCCCCGCCAACGTCTACGAAGGCCTCAAAACCAACAAGGCCACCGAAGTGCACGTCTTCGGCCGCCGCGGACCGGCCCAAGCCAAGTTCACCCCGCTCGAACTGCGCGAACTCGACCACTCCCCCAACATCGAAGTCATCGTCGCCCCCGAGGACATCGACTACGACGAGGGCTCCGAGCAGGCCCGCCGCTCCTCCAAACAGGTCGACATGGTTGCCAACACCCTGCAGGACTGGGCCATCCGCGACGTCGGCAATCGCCCGCACAAACTGTTCCTGCACTTCTTCGAATCTCCCACGGAGATCCTCGGTGAAGACGGCAAGGTCGTCGGCCTGCGCACCGAGCGCACTCAGCTCGACGGCACCGGCAACGTCAAGGGCACCGGCACCTACAACGAGTGGGACGTACAAGCTGTGTACCGCGCCGTCGGGTACCTCTCCCAGAACATCAGCCAACTGCCGTTCGACGAGCAGGCAGGCACCATCCCCAACGAAGCAGGACGCGTGCAAGACGAGGGTGCGCACGTGCCCGGCACCTACGTCACCGGCTGGATCAAGCGCGGACCCGTCGGCCTCATCGGCCACACCAAAGGCGACGCCAACGAAACCGTCGCATGCCTGCTCGAAGATGCCCCCCACTTCGACGGTGCTGCCGAACCGACCGAACAAGCCGTCGTCGACTTCCTCGAAGGCAAGCAAGTTCCGTTCACCACCTGGGACGGCTGGTACCGCCTCGACGCCCACGAGCGCTCCCTCGGCGAACCCGAAGGCCGCGAACGCGTCAAGGTCGTCGAACGTCAGGACATGCTCAAGGCTTCCGAGCCCGACAAGGCTTAGGGTGCTTCTTCGCCTTTAGCGGAGCGACTTTCGGACCAGAGCCGCGGCCAAGGCCGCGGCTTTGCCGTCGGGAGCGAGGTGCGCGAGCTCGTAGGGATCGGTGGGGAGGCCGAGCTTCTTGGCTTCGTCCGCGGACTTCTTGTCGAAGTACGGTCTCGCCCAGGTCCACACCTCCTGCACCTCGCGCAGAAAGATGTCGGCGCCCGTCGGGCCGATGCCCTTGAATTCCTCGACGAGCTCCTTGGCCTTCCCCACATCGCCGTCGGCCTCGGCGGCGAGCGTGCGTAGGTCACCGCGGTAGACGTCGCCGACCCGCGCGCCCAGTTCGTTCAATCGAGTCGCCGTGCTCTCGTCGTACCGCTTGTAATGCCCGCGACCGAGCGCGTCCACGAGATCCCGCCACTTGGCGTCGGCCATCTTCTGGGGAGTCCGGTACCCCGCCCGAAACAGCTCCCGCGCAGCCGCCACCGCGATGTCGGACGAGATACGGGTGCTCAGTAGCAGCGAGAGCACCAGCAGCTCGAACAGCGGCGACGGCGTGTCGTCGAGCGATATGCCGGCGTCGGCGGCGAAGGTGGAGTCGTTCTCCGCGAGCAGCTCCTTGACCGTGTCATGGTGAGAAGTCATGCGGACCGGTTACCCGGCAAACCCACTACACACGCACGGCCAGCAATTTTCCTTCCGTCTCGACCTTGCGCTGGTGCTCGTTGAAGTCCGGTGCCGCGCACACGAACAGAGTCCGCCCGTCGTCACCACCGAATCCGCAGGCGAACACGCCGGTGTCGAATTCCAGCTGGTCGACGATGCCCTTACCTGGCTCGATGTGGACGATCCGCTGACCCAAAGCGTCTGCGGCCCAAAGTGATCCGTCGGTGTCGATCGCACATCCGTCCGCTGCCACAACAAGCTGACCCATCGCGGTGGCCATATCGCCCATCTCGGGCAGCTCGGCGAACTTGGCCCAGTCGCGGCGCTCTCCGAGTGAACCGTCCGGGTGGACCGTGAAAACGCTGATGCGGTTTCCGACGGTCTCGTCGACGAGCAGTTCACCGTCCGGCGTCAGCGCCATCCCGTTGGGGAAATAAAGATCGGAGGCGACGACCCGGGCCGACCCGTCGGGATCGACACGGATGAGGTCCGCCGTCGCAGGTGTGCCCATGTTCATCAGATCGAACCCGAAGTTGCCGACGTAGGCCCGGCCCGAGGCGTCGACGAGCATGTCGTTGAGGTTCGCGCTCACGTGCGAAGACAGATCTGCGTGGACGGCGAGAGATCCATCGTCCTCCCTCCGCAAGATCGTGTGATCACGCATGGACACGACGAGGAGGCGGCCGTCGGGCAGCCACCCCAGTCCCGACGGTTGCTGCGGCACCTCGGTCTCGACGCGCACATCCGAGCCGTCGGCCTCCGCCGACAGGACGCGGTGACTGTAGAAGTCGGAGACCCAGATTCGGCCGTCGTGCCACCGCGGGCATTCGAAGTACGTGTATCCGCCCAAGACGGTGGTGAACTCGGCTTTCATGGGTCCGATTGAAACACCGGCTCGGGTCCTGCCGTGTCGAAATGACACAGCTGGCATGCTGTGACGTGTGTTCGACGCCCACCGGTACATCCTCGATCCGCGGTTCCCGCTGGTCGATAATCAGGGGTATCCACCCGAGCCGTACACGATCGCCGATTACGAACGCGATACCGACGGGCTGGGCATCACCGGCGGAGCCGTCATCAGTTCCTCGTTCCACACCACCGATCAGGCCTACCTCGTGGCCGCACTGGAGGCGTTGGGCCCCGGCTGGGTGGGCGTCGCACAACTCGACCCGGACACGACCGACGACGAGATCATCACTCTCGACGAAGCCGGCGTTCGCGCGATCCGCCTGAACCTCAAGCGCGGCGCAACCGATGTGCAGACGTTGACCGCGCAGGCCCGGCAGGCGCACAGTCTCGTCGGCTGGCATGCCGAGTTGTACGTCGAGGCGTCGATGCTGCTCTCGCTCGAACCGATCCTCTCGAAACTGCCCGCGGTGAGCATCGACCACCTCGGAATGTCGTCGCAGGGACTCAAATACCTACTCGACCTCGTCGACCGCGGTGTGCGGGTGAAGGCATCGGGCTTCGGCCGCGTCGACATGGACATCGTCGACACGATGAAGCAGATTCACGCGGTCAACCCGGCGGCGTTGATGTTCGGCACGGATCTCCCCGGCACGCGCGCACCCAGGCGGTTTCTCGAATCCGACCTCGACCTCGTCGCCGAGGCAGTGGGCGGCGACCTACCCTCGGTACTCGGCGGCAACGGTCGAGCCTGGTACCGAGTCAGATAACTTCGCACCCTCAGACGAAGACTGCCGCTGCGAGCCAGACACCGGTTGCCAGCAGGGCACCCAGCAGTTCGACGAGGATGGAAAGCCCTGCCGCCTTGGTGGCGTGAACCGTCGAGCGCCACGCCTCCGAATGGTTACGGTGCCTGGGTAGTTCGGCAGCGTAGGTGCCGCCGATGAAACCGACGAACAGCCCGATCACCGGAATGACGAAGAATCCGACGATGCCCACGAGGCCACCGATGATCAGCGAGCGCGTCGGGATGCCCGCGTCCTTCATGCGGCGTCCCGGCCAGGTGTACTTGACGATGCCGCTGACAACGAGCAACGCTGTCGCGACTGCAAATACCACCCAGGCACCGGTGCCGCCGGTGACGAACGCCCACACCGCAATTGCGCCGAAGATCAATATGGTGCCGGGCAGGATGGGCAGCACAATGCCGACGAGGCCGATCGCAATGACGATCGCGACGAATACTTCCCCGAGAGCGCTCACGTGACCGGGCGAACTTTGCCTGCGGCTTCCGTCGCCCGCGCGCGGGCGGTGACGATGTCGCCCGCCGTCGACACGGCGACACCCATGCGCCGACGAACGAAGCTCTCCGGCTTGCCGAACAGGCGCAGATCGGTCTCGGGCACAGCCAAGGCGTCGGCGACCCCCTCGAACGCAATGCCCACGGCGTCGACTCCGCCGTAGACCACCGCGGACGCACCGGGCGAAATCATCGTCGTGTCGATCGGCAGTCCGAGAATGGCGCGGGCATGCAATTCGAACTCCGAGAAGCGTTGCGTGCGAAGCGTGACCAAGCCGGTGTCGTGCGGACGCGGACTCACCTCGGAGAAGTACACGTTGTCGCCTTTGACGAATAATTCGACACCGAACAGTCCCTTACCACCCAGCGCGCCGGTGATCTTCTCGGCCACTGCCTGAGCAGCGGCGAGCGCGTCATCCGACATCGGTTGCGGCTGCCACGATTCGACGTAGTCGCCTGCGTCCTGCAGGTGTCCGATGGGCTCGCAGAAATCGGTGTCGGAGCCGGACCGCACGGTGAGAAGTGTGATCTCGTAATCGAAGTCGACGAAGCCCTCGACGATGACGCGGCCGAGGTCGACCCGCCCGCCCTTCAGTGCGTATTGCCAGGCTGCGTCGACGTCCTCCGGACCGCGGACGACGGACTGGCCTTTGCCCGACGACGACATGACTGGTTTGACCACGGCCGGATAGCCGATGGTTGCGAGCGCGCTCTCGACCTCTGCCAGCGAATCGGCGAAAGCGTATGGCGATGTCGGTAGTCCGAGTTCCTCGGCAGCTAGGCGCCGGATGCCCTCGCGATTCATCGTCAACTGCGTCGCGCGCGCGGTCGGAATGACGACGGTACGGCCCCTGGCCTCGACCTCCGCCAGAGCGTCGGTGGCGATGGCCTCGATCTCCGGAACGACGAAATCGGGCTGCTGCGCATCGATCAGAGCGAGCAACTGCTCCGGATCGCTCATGTCGATGGTGAAGGCGTAGTGGGCGACCTGATGGCCGGGAGCATGGTCGTACCGGTCGACCGCGATGACTTCCACACCAAGGCGCTGAAAGGCGATGATCACTTCCTTGCCCAGTTCGCCCGCGCCGAGCAGCATCACGCGCGTAGCTCCCGGCGTCAGAGGTGTACCGATCCTGTGCGGTTCCGTCGCTTCGCTCACTCGGCCATTATCCATGGCCCCCTACTGGTTGGACGTCCACGATTAAGTTAACCTCCATTCACATTCGTACGAACATTGACGGCCTGACCGGAACGAGGAATACGTGTCGAGTAGTGGTGGACCGCTGACAGGACTTCGCGTCGTCGAACTAGCAGGTATCGGGCCCGGCCCGCACGCTGCGCTTCTGCTCGCCGACCTCGGCGCAGACGTCGTCCGTGTACAGCGCGCGGGTCAGATCTCCGAGCACGACCAACAACTGCGCAGCCGCACCATCGTCGAGGCCAACCTCAAGGACCCGGCGGACATCGAGAAGGTGCTCAGCCTCATCGAACGCGCCGACGTGCTGATCGAAGGGTTCCGCCCCGGCGTCACCGAGCGCCTCGGCCTCGGACCGGACGCTGCGCTCGCGCGCAATCCGCGGCTCGTCTACGGACGCATGACCGGGTGGGGCCAGGAAGGACCGTGGGCATCCACGGCAGGACACGACATCAACTACATCTCGGTGACGGGTGTGCTGCACGCGATCGGCAGGCAGGGCGAGCGACCCGTTCCGCCGCTCAACATGGTCGGCGACTTCGGCGGCGGCTCGATGTTCTTGATCTTCGGCATCCTGGCAGCGCTGTTCGAGCGTCAGACGTCCGGCGAAGGACAGGTGGTCGACGCCGCGATGGTCGACGGCACCGCCGCTCTCTCGCACATGATCTGGGGTATGCGCGGGGTCGGCGCCTGGTCCGACGAACGCGGCGTCAACATGCTCGACACCGGCTGGCCGTACTACGACACCTACGAGACCGCCGACGGCAAGTACATGGCCGTCGGTGCGCTGGAGCCGCAGTTCTTCGCCGAACTGCTCCGCTTGCTCGAACTCGATCCGGCCACCACACCCGGCCAGGGTGACCGCGACCGCTGGCCCGAGATGCGGCAGCTCTTCACCGACACCTTCAAGAGCAAAACGCGCGAGAGCTGGGCCGCGATCTTCGATGGCACGGACGCCTGCGTCTCTCCCGTACTCACCTTCGCCGAAGCCCCCCACCAGGTTCACCTAGAGGCCCGCGAGACGCTCATCGAGGTCGGCGGCGTCACTCAGCACCGGCCGGCGCCCAGGTTCTCCCGCACCCCCAACGGCACTCCGACAGCCCCGCCGTCGACGGCTGCGGACCTGGAATCCGTCTGGCGCTGACCCCGGCCTCCTTTTCGCCTCGGCGGGTGTCAGAAGACCATTGCCGGCTGTTCGGCGTCGCTCGTCGGCGCCAACGCCTGATACGCGCTTGCCGTTGCAGCGACCGCAGCGGTCAGTTCGGCGGGCTCACGGGTGTACGGCATCCGAAGGAATCGCTCGAACGCGCCCTCGATGCCGAAGCGAGGACCCGCAGCGAGAACGGCACCGAAGTTCGGCACCGTGGCCGCCAAGGCACTCGACACCGGCGCGGGAAGCTGTAGCCACAGCGACATCCCGCCCGTCGACCGTCGGTACTTCCAGTCCGGAAGATGTTCTGCCAGAGCGCCTTCGAGCACATCGCGACGCTCCCGCAGCTGTTCGCGTCTGACCTCGAGGATCGCATCGGCGTCTTGCAGCAGGAAGGCTGCGGCCAACTGATCCATGACCGAGGTGCCGAGATCGTGACCGGCGCGGGAGCCGGCGAGGCGGCTGATCAGCGACGGGTTCGCTCGGATCCATCCGATCCGCAGGCCACCCCAGTACGACTTCGACGCCGACCCGATCGTCACGACGTCCGTGCCCGACACCCGTCCGAACGATGCGACGGGAGGGGGCGGTGGCGCGTCCAGCCACAGGTCCACCATGGTTTCGTCGACGATCAGCGTCATCGATTCCTCGCGCGCGATCTTTGCGAGTTCGGCTCGGCCGTCGGCGCTCAAGCACCGTCCGGTCGGGTTGTGGAAATCGGGGATCAGGTACGCGACCTTCGACGCCGTCTGCCGTGCCGCACTGCGGATTCCGTCGAGGTCCCACGGGTCGCCGTCGGGTCTGATCGGCACGGGCACCGGCCGGGCGCCGATGCGTCGAATCGCTTCCAGCGCATTGGGATACGTCGGATGGTCGATCAGCACTCGGTCGCCGGGAGCGGTCAACGAGCCGAGCAGAAGCCGCACTGCCTGCTGCGCACCTGAGGTCACCATGATCTGATCCGGCGTCGTCGGCAATCCACGTTCGACGAAGCGCCGCGCAATTGCCTCGCGCAGAACCGACAGCCCGATCGGCTCCATACCGTGATTCGACAGGTACGCCGGAAGTGCGAGCAGCGCAGAGTTGTACGCAGACATCATGGCCTCGGTGGGTGCCGCCATGGCTGCATGACTCATATCGACGACCGGTCCGTTCGGCCGAGAATGCACGAGCAATCCGTTCGGCCTCGCCATGTCCGGCAGAGCGACGGTGCTGCGCGCTCCCTGCTTGCTGATCAGGTAACCCTCTTCACGGAGAACCGCGTACGACGACGTGATGGTGGTGCGGCTCAAGTCCAGGGCCGCCGACAGGTCCCGTTCGCTGGGCAGCCCCACCCCCAGCGGGATGCGTCCGTCGTGGATCAGCAGGCGAACTCCGTCGGCGAGTGCCCGGTACGTCGGCCGAGATGTGCGCTTGCGGCCCGAGTCACTTTCCCCTCGCCAGCCCCCGAGATCCCGCGCGAGCGAAGTGGCATTGAGTACCCGTGTGGACATCAGTCGATCCTACTGGTAAGCGGCTCCGCCGCCCGTGTTCACAAAGTGTTGTTGGAGAAGCACTTTTCAGACACGGGTGCGGGAAGCGCACATACTGAACACATGCCGTACGCACTGTTCGACACCGCACTCGGAACGTGCGGCATCGCCTGGTCCGAGCACGGCATCACCGCGGTGGAACTCCCGGAAGCCACCGGCGACATCGTCGGCGAACCCAACGAGGTCGTTGCCCACGCCATCGCAGCGGTGCAGGCGCTTCTCGACGGCCGTGCAGTGGACCTGTCGACGATTCCCGTCGTGCTCGACGTCTCGGACTTCGACAGAGCCGTGTACGACGTGGCCCGGGCCATTGCGTTCGGATCGGTGCTCACCTACGGCGCTGTGGCGGCGAAGCTGGGACGTCCCGGTGCCGCCCAAGCCGTCGGCGGTGCGCTCGGCCGCAACCCTGTGCCCATCATCGTGCCGTGCCACCGCGTTCTCGGATCAGGCCGCGCGGTGGGTGGCTTTTCCGCACCCGGTGGCGTCAATGCCAAGCGCCGCATCCTTGCTATCGAAGGTGTCGCGGGATTCGGGGAAGCGACGCTGTTCTGAGGTGACGTTGCCGTTCTGAGGTGACGTCGTGATTGCACGATAGTTCGGGGCTCAGGGCCGGATCAGCCTTCGAGGCCGAGCTATCGGGCAACCAGGGCATTGGTCAGCCCCGCACGGCCTCGGCGACGGTCTGCGGACTTCCGTCCACCGTCAGCACCGGCCTCCATACCCCGTCGACGGTTGATGCCTCGACGGCTTCCGGGGTGAGCGCTCGCCCCACTGCATGGATGACAGTTTCGTCGTCGCAGGTCAATTCGACAGTCCCGTTGTAGTCGGTATCCTCCGGTGCCCTGCACACGACGCCGCCTGTGAAGGCCAGCGTCTGCACGTTGCTCTCCGCGGGGCCCGTGAATACCGTCGCAGAAACCGGTGGGTCCGTCGTTGTCGTCGGCGGATCCGTCGTGGTGGTGGCCGGAGGTTCCGCAGGCTCGACAGGTGTCGTCGTGGTCGGTGTCGTCGTAGTGGGCTCTCCTGTGATGCTCGGAGCCGTTGTCGCGGTCGGCTTCGTTTCAATCGGTGCGTCCGCGGGAGCTTCTTCCTGCGTCGACGCGTCGCCGGACTCTGCTGTAGGTGCGTCTTCGACGGTTTCCGCTGTCTCGA